>JALYJV010000315.1 GCA_030775105.1 Pseudomonadota bacterium
GAGTACGACACCGGCAATGACAAACGCTTCGGGTGGTGGCCACTGCATTTCGGCTTAGACCGGCAACAGATTCGCCATCGACAGCATCAGCCACTTGGTGCCGCTGGACTTGAATCGCACCTCGACCCGCGTGCGATCGCCATCGCCGTCGAACTGCATGATCGTCCCTTCGCCGAACTTGTCGTGGCGCACGCGCTGGCCGAGATTGAAGCCGGCCGGGCCTGACTCTGCGCGCAGGCGTGGCGTCATCGGCGTGCGGGCGACCGGCTCTGGTGTCCGGTTGCCGGAACCGTATCCGCCACCCCCATAACTGTTGCCGCCATAGCCGCTGCTCGCGAACGCCGGCCGGACGAGGCGTGCGCGCGGCCGTGTTTCGACCACGCATTCCGGCGAAATCTCGCGCAGGAACTGTGATGGGCCGTTGATCTGTTCGACGCCATGCAAACGCCGCAACTCCGCATAGCTCATGTACAGCTGCTTGCGCGCGCGCGTGATGCCGACGTAACAAAGCCGACGCTCTTCTTCAAGATTGCCTTCTTCGGTCGAGCGCGCATGCGGAAACAGGCCGTTCTCCATGCCGACCATGAACACGACCGGAAACTCCAGGCCCTTCGCCGCATGCAGCGTCATCAGCTGCACACAATCCTCGCCCGGCCCGGCCTGCGATTCGCCGGCTTCGAGCGCGGCATGGGTCAGGAAGCTGGTCAGCGGATCCAGCGGCGGCTCGCCTTCCTGTGGCGTCTCCAGCGGCGACAACTCGAAGTAGCGCGCGGCGCTGATCAGTTCGTCGAGGTTCTCGAGGCGCGCCTCGGACTGCTCGCTCTTGTCTTTGAGATAGAAGTCGCGCAGGCCGGAACGCAGGATCACGGTTTCCGTCGCCTTGCTCAGCACGCTGTCGCGGGTCTGTGATGCGATCGATTCGATCAGCGCGAGGAACTCCTGCACCTTTGCAGCCGAGCGGCCGAGCACGTTTGCGCCGTGACGCGAAGCGTTCCACAGCGACAGACCCTGCTCGCGTGCGTACACGCGCAGCTTTTCGATCGTTGTTGCCCCGATGCCGCGCGCCGGCGTGTTGACGACGCGCTCGAAGCTGACATCGTCGTCGCGGTTGTTGAGCAGGCGCAGGTACGCCATCGCGTCCTTGATCTCCTGACGCTCGAAGAAGCGCAGACCTCCATAGATGCGGTACGGAATGCGCGCGCGGATCAGGGTTTCTTCAAGCACGCGCGACTGCGCGCTCATGCGATACAGGATCGCAATATCGGAGTGCGCGCAGCGGCCATCGAGATGTTCGCGGATGCGGTTGATCGCGAACTCGGCCTCGTCGTATTCGTTGAATGCGGCGTAGAGCTGGATCGGCTCGCCTTCGCCGACATCGGTCCACAGTTCTTTGCCGAGGCGGCCGGTGTTGCGCGCGATCAGGCCGTTCGCGGCATTGAGGATCATGCCGGTCGAGCGATAGTTCTGCTCCAGCTTGACGATCTCGCAGCCGGGGAAGTCGACGGCGAGGCGCATCATGTTCTCGACGCGCGCGCCGCGCCACGAATAGACCGAATTGTGGGTAACGACACCATCGGCGACGAAGTTATGCGTGGCTTCGATGTTGAGGTCGTAGACCGCAGTGTCGGCATTGACCCAATCGACTTTGCGCACCGGCTGGAACGAGCCGTCGGCTCCGAGCATCGCCATGCCAGGCCGGATCGCGCCGGCGCGGATGAACGGCAGCGAGCGGCGACCGAGCCGTGCAGACAGCACCAACTCACCGGACAACAGCTTCGCCGCCCGCTCGGCGATGCGCATGATCTCGCCGAAATCCTTGCGGCAGGTTTCGAAGCGCCAACTGCTGGAGCCGGCTTTTGCCGGACTGACCGACAGACCCGCAGATGCCAGGGCGCCACGGCCGGCCAGATCGTTGCCGACGATGGAAATCCGGTGCATCGGGTTCGCGCCACGACGATCGCCACAGAGGGTGACAACAACGTTGCGCCGGTTGGAGTTGCGCGACTGCGGCTGGTGGTGCGGCGCTTCCAGCGTCAGTTTGGAGTCTTCGAGCAGACGTAACGCTGCAGTTCGTGTGTCAATCGATGCGAACACGCGCGCGATCCATTGCGGATCGTGTACCAGGCCTTTGGTCGAGCCGCCCTTGCGCGCGACAAAAGGCAGCATTGGTATCCCATAGCGCAACGACAACAGCATCTCCTCGGCACGCGCCTCGTTCTCGCTGGCATGCGTGCTGACGACCCAGGCCGCGTCGGCTTGCTCCTGGAGGCAGCGCTGCTCAAAGCCGACTTTCGATCGCTTCTGCCCTCGTGTGTAGACCTGCGAAGTGCCTAGTCGGAATCCGACATCGCGCTTGTGCATCAAGTAGGTGAAGTACAGCTGTGGCGTGTCGCCGAGCACATAGCCGGCAAAATGGGTGTGCTCCGGGGTACTGTTGATCGTGCGCCCATCCGCCAGTTCGATACGTACCAAAGCCTGGCGCCGCCCAGGTGCCATCACCCCGGTGACCTTTGCTGGGCGGAAGTCCCCACTACCGTAGGCCGATAGCACCTCGTCGCCGACGCGGACCGTTTCGATGGCCCGCTGACTCCCATCGGCCATCGTCACCACAGTTCCGGCTGCCAGGCACTGATCGTCGTCCCCGACCGCGAACAGGATGCCGCTCGTGCCGGTCAGGACCTTGAGCCAGCGGTACTGCAGGGTGTTGGTGTCCTGGAACTCGTCGACCAGCACATGACGGAAGCGGCGGTGGTAGTGCGCCTGGATCTCCACATCATCACGCGTCAGTTCGTAGGCACGCAGCAGCAGTTCGGCGAAGTCGACGACGCCCTGGTTCTCGCAGGTCTGCTGGTAAGCGGCATAGATCCGCACGAACTGGCGCTGGGTAAAGTCACCCTCATCGCGGAAGTGCTGCGGCCTTCGCGCCTCTTCCTTCTGCGCGTTGATCCAACCGGTCACCGTCTTTGGCGGCCACTGGTCATCCGGCAGATCGAGATTCTTCAGTACGCGCTTGACGACACGCACCTGGTCGTCGGCGTCGAGGATCTGGAAGTTCTGCTGCAGCCCCGCTTCCTTCCAGTGCAGGCGCAGCATGCGATGCGCGATGCCGTGGAACGTGCCGACCCACATCGCGCGGATCGGCACATCGATCAACTGCTCGATGCGGCTGCGCATCTCCGCGGCGGCCTTGTTGGTGAAGGTCACTGCAAGCACCGACATCGGCGATGCGCCCTCGGCGGCAATCAGCCAGGCGACACGATGGGTCAGCACGCGGGTCTTGCCCGAACCTGCGCCGGCCAGCACCAGGCGGTGCTCCAGCGGTGCGGTCACCGCTTCACGTTGCGCCGGATTGAGTGGGGAGATCAGCGGGGAGACATCGGGGGAGGACCATTGCATGATCGAATTCTACCGGTTAGCCGTGTCCCCGACCTGAATCAGCAGTCGTACACTGCGCCCATCGGCGGGCCCGGCCCGCCGCACCGACTTGATGGGGAAACACGATGAAAACCGTATTGATCACCGGTGCCAGCACCGGCATCGGCCAGGCTGCTGCGGAACTGTTTTTCGCGCGCGGCTGGAATGTCGTCGCGACGATGCGCACGCCGAAGTCGGACCGCGATGATGGCCGCTGGCTGGTCGCCCGCCTCGACGTCACCGATCCGTCCTCGATCACCGCCGCGTTCAAGCTCGCTCAGGACCGCTTCGGCCAGATCGACGTGCTCGTCAACAACGCCGGCTATGGCCTAGTCGGCACGCTGGAGTCGATGGACGACGCGCAGATCGAAAAGCAGTTCGAGACCAATGTGTTCGGCCTGATGCGCATGTGCCGCGCGATCATTCCGCAGTTCCGCGAACGCGGCGAAGGTACGCTGATCAATATCGCCAGCATGGGCGGACGCCTGACCTTCCCGTTCTACAGCATCTATCACGCGTCGAAGTGGGCGGTCGACGGCTTCACCGAATCGCTGGCCTTCGAGCTTGAGCCGCTCGGTGTGCGCGTGCGCCTCGTCGAGCCCGGTGCGATCAAGACCGATTTCTATGACCGCTCGCAAACGTTTGTGCACAACCGCAACCTCACCGCCTACAACAACCTCGTTGATGGCGGTATCCGACGCATGAACAAGGCCGGTGCCAAGGGCGCACCGGCGTCGCTGGTTGCGGAAACGATCTGGAAAGCCGCGACCGATCGCGGCGCACGCCTGCGCTATGTCGTCGGCAGCGACGCCAAGGGCCTGCTCGGCATGCGCCGACTCATTGGCGGCGATGCGGCGTGGCGCAAGTTGATTGCGGGTCAGCTGCTGAAGTAGGCGGACTCGCCGTCACCTGTGCGATCGACGCGCTGATCTGTTCGCGCGCAAGCGCGGCACTCGAGACGAACGGCGTTTTTGTTGCTGGCCGAAAACCCAAACCCCGTTCGCATCGAGTGCCTGCGAAGCAGGTGTATCGAGATGCTCGCCCCGACCCTCAGGCCGTCGCCCGCGCAGCCAATCGGTACTCGCTCGGCGTCGTCCCCATCCACTTGCGGAACGCCCGCGTGAAGTTCGCCGGATCGGTGTACCCGGTACGCAATGCGATCTGTTCGATGCTGAGTGAGGCATCGCCGAGCAGCTGTACCGCATCGCGTCGTCGAGCTTCGTCGAGCAGCTGCTGGAATCCGAGACCGCGTTCGTGTAGGCGGCGCTTGAGCGTGCGCTCCGACAGGTTCAGCCGGCTCGCTACGCTGGCAAGATCGGGATAGCCCTTGCCGCTTGCGGTCAGCAAGGCACGCAGCTGCGCGACCAGGTCACCGCTGTAGCCCAGCTGGGTGAACTCCTGCTCGCATTGCTGCGTGACCATGCGCGCAGTCAGTGGATCTGCGGTGTTCAGCGGCAGGTCGAGATAGCGCAACGGAAAGCGCAGCTGATTGACGCCGGTTGCGAAGCGCAGCACCGGCAGGCGCTCGCGGTAGCGCTCCGCGTAGTCGGGTTCGGCGCCGTCGAACCAGAGTTCGACCTCCTCCCGCTTCGCGGCCTGCTGCGCACCGAGCAGCGGCACCATGCGCCACAGGCCGACGAGAAACAGGTCGAACATGCACTGACGCACCGCGCCGAGCATCAGCGTCTCATGAACTTCGATCACGCCATGCGCGCCTTCGGCGAACACGCGGATGTTCAGGTTCGGCAGGCGCAGCGGCAGGAACTTGCCACCGAACTCAGCCGCGGCGCGCAGCGTCGGATAGCTGAGCAGGCCGTAGCCGACGAAGCCATGCGTGGTCAGGCTGCTGTGCAGGCCGATCTCGTAACCGAACGCCGGATTGCCGCTCAGACGCAGGCCGCGATACAGCAGCTTGTTGGCCTGCAGCATCGACAGGCGCCCATCCGTCGTCGCCAGCAGGGTCGCTGAAATGTTCTGGCCTTCGAGCATCCGCGCGGGCGTCACGCCGAGGCTTTCGGCCACGCTGAGGATCAGGTGTCCGTAGGCGATCGGGATCGCGGGTTTGTGCAGGTCTTCGACTTTCATCGCTGCGTGCGGGTGCTGCCACTGTGGCCTGAATTGACAGCCATCTTGGCACGCTTGGGGCTCACAGGCCATGCCACCGCGCTCGCACACTGCGTCGGCCGGCATCGCGGATGTCTGGCCGAACCGCCGCGCGCGAGAAACAATCATGAAGCGAATGACTCCGAATCCCTTGCTCGTGGCCAGCATCGCCGGCCTCACCCTGCTGCTCGGCGCCTGTTCCGGCGAATACAACGGCACCGCTGGCGGTGGTGGCGGCCCGAATCCGAACGGCGGCACGTTCAAAGATGAGACGACATTCTTCAACGCCCGCGTGAAGTCGACGCTGGACTTCTGCCGCACCTGTCATGTGCCGGATGGCGTGGCGAATACTGAGGAGGGCAAGCGCTTCATGCTCGCGTCTGACGCGGGCCAGGACTACGCGCTGCTCAAGGCGTCATGGGAGGCCCTCGGCCGCGGCGTCGACAACAACCGCATCCTGCTCAAGGCAGCGAACATCGATCCGCAACCGCATTCCGGCGGTGCGGCGTGGCCGCAAGGCAGCGCGCCATACAACAATATGAAGATACTGCTCGGCTGCTGGGAAAACCCGGCGAACTGCGCGAGCCTGCTCGCCGGTGCCGGCAGCGGCCCGATCACCGAGGCACTGCCGCTGCTCGGCAATCCGGGCAAGCACTACTTCATCAACGAGATCTGCGACGGCGCGCCAGACAGCCAGGCCATCGACTGGAACCGCGATCCGCGGCGTCTGCTGACGCAGGCTGGCGGCCTGATCGACAGCACCGACTACGCGGTGCATTTCAACGACCCCTACGAGATCTGCCATACCGATACGCTGTTCGAGAACCAGGCGCGCCAGAACGAGCTGCGTCTCGCGCAGGGCAAGACCGCGATCTATTCGGCGAAACGCGATCCGTCGACCTGCGGCGAATGGCGCGCGGCGATCCAGCGCGGCCATGACTTCATCGCACTCGGACCGACGAACCAGCCGCGTCATGATGACATGGGTGGCGGAGCGATCGGCGTCACGAATTTCAGCGCAGCAGCCTGGAACGGTCTGTGGCAGGTCTGGGGCATGAGCGAGCGCCCGGCCGACTACGACGCGCAGCTGTTCGAGCGCTATGGCCATTCGCCGACTCCCGACCATCTGTACAACCCGTATCCGATTGTCGATCCGGCGCGCGGCATCGACGAGCGCACGATGCTCAGCCAGACCTTCGGCGGCACGGGTCATTTGCCGCTGGGCATCGGCCAGGGCAAGAACGCCGACGGCAAGTACAACGGCACGATGAGCCTTAACTGCTTCAGCTGCCACGCCGGCCAGATCGGCAGCGGTGAAATCGTCGGCCGCGACGGCAACGGCAACGCGAAGAGCTACGGCGCCAACAGCTCCGGCAGCTTCATGGGCCTGCCAAACTCGAACACCGAACTTGGCGTGCTGCTGATCGACATCATCCACGCAACCGCACTGCCGAACACACCGCTGCCGGCGGCTGGCTATCTGCCGCTGGTCAACACCACGCGCGGCACCAATGCGGCGGACACCGAGATCGAGGCGATCGTCGCGATCCGCGATTTCGATACGCTGAATTTCCAGCGGCCCTTTCTCTACCCGCTGCACGACAGCTACGGCGACCAGGATCCGCCGGCGTGGTGGTGGCTCAGCAACAAGACGCGCTATCTGTGGTTCGGCGGACACTCCACCGATTCCTCC
>JALYJV010000316.1 GCA_030775105.1 Pseudomonadota bacterium
CGAATTGTTCAGCCCGCGCGCGATCACCTTGATCCAGGCCGCCGGCAACTGTGCGGCGATGCGCTCCGCATTCTCGCGAGTCGCGCAGCTCAGGAAGCTCGATGCACCGGTGCCGGACATGCGTGCCGCACCATGCTGGCGCAGGGCGGCGAGCGCTTCACCCACGCCTGGATGCCGCGCCGTCGTCACCTGCTCGCAGACGTTCTCACCGTGGCCGGCGAGAAAATCGGCCAGCGTGATCGGGGTGCAATCGCGCTGCAGTGCCGGCGCGGAGAAGATTTCTGCGGTGCTGACCTGAATCGGCGGGATGACAATCACGAACCAGGGCTCCGGCAGGCTGACTGGCGTCAGGCGTTCGCCGATGCCTTCGGCCCAGGCGGCCTGGCCGCGCACGAAGACCGGCACGTCCGCGCCCAGCGATAGGCCGAGCGTGGCGAGTTCATCAATCGTGAAGCCGAGATTCCACAGGCGGTTGAGCGCAACCAGCGTTGTCGCTGCATTGCTTGAGCCGCCACCCAGGCCGGCACCGAGCGGAATGCGTTTGTCGATGCGGATATCCGCACCGAGCTGGCAGCCGGAGGCGCGCTGGATCAGGCGCGCGGCACGAATGCTCAGGTCGTGCTCGGCGGGGATCCCCGCCGGACCGTCGAAGCGCTGGATTTCGGTGTCGCCGCGCGGCACGAAGTACAGGCGGTCGCAGAAATCGGTGAACTGGAAGACTGTCTGCAGCTGGTGATAGCCGTCCTCGCGCCGCCCGACCACATGCAGGAACAGGTTCAGTTTGGCCGGGGCCGGCCAGGCAAAGGCGGCGGTGAATGCGCCGTGGTTGTTCAAAGGCATGTCGGTGTTTGTTCGCAGGTGCGCCGTACTCGGCGCGCGAATGTACCGCAATCAACGCGGCACTTCGTGTGTCCGGTCAGGATTTCGCTGCCAGGTCCAGGGCGTCCCAGCGATCGATCACCAGTCGCAGTTGCACATCCTGCTGCTCGGCTTCGATGCGCCCAGGCAGGGCGAGGCTGACCACCGCCTTGTAGCGGTCGAAGCGCACGGTCCAGCCGCCCTGTTGCAGCCGGGTCAGCTGGCCGGACTCATCCAGTTCGTAGTGTTCGACGGCGCCGGGCGCGGGCCGGCCGAGTGCCCATGAGCGCAGGTTGTTCAGCGGCAGGGTCCAGCCCAGATGCTGGAGCATCCATTGCTGCGGGTCGGGCGCGAATTGCGTGCCTTCTTTGCTGCGCACCTCGACGCCGTCGGTCGTGCCGGTCATCGAAATCGCACCGGCGCCGAAAGGTCCGCTGAGTTGCAGCTCGAACTGGCCGTCAGCGCGCTGCTGCCAGCGCAGATTGCCGCCGCTGCCGCCGACCTGGGTAAACCGCCCCTGCAGCGAAAACCCGTGTATCGCGGCCAGTGCCTCGCTGCGCTGTGCCCAGCGCAGCTCAGTGGCTTCGCTGTGCACCGGCCGTTGCTGCAAGGATGCGCAGCCACTGGCAAGCAATGCCACAGCCAGGCACGCCGCCAGCCTCATGGGTTCAGGCGCTTCATCGTTTCGACCAGCGCATCGTGATCGGGGTTTTTCTTGAGCGCCTCGCTCCAGATCGACTGCGCCTGTTCGCGATCGTTGAGCACCCACAGCACTTCACCAAGATGGGCAGCAACCTCGGGATCGGGATACAGGGCATATGCCTTTTGCAGCTGGGCAAGCGCTTCGTCTGCGCGGCCCCGCTTGAACTGCAGCCAGCCGAGGCTGTCGATGATCGCGGCATCGTCGGGCTCAATCGCCAGCGCGCGCCTGATCAGGTCTTCGGCTTCGTCGTAGCGCTCGCTGTGAACGACCAACATGTAGCCGAGGGCGTTGAGCGCGCGCGCGTCGTCCGGATCATTCGTGATGCTGGTCTGCAGATCCTTCTCGGCCAGTTCGATCTTGCCGAGGCGCTCATAGGCGAGAGAACGCCCGTAGAGCAGGTCGCCATTGTCGATATTGTCGGCGAGCGCTTCGTCATAGAGTGCGAGTGCGGCTGCGTGGTCATCCGCGTTGAGCAGGATTTCGCCTTCGGCCATGTAGAAGCGCGTGGCGAACTGCGGAACGCGATCGCGCAGGCTCTGCAGCAGGCGCCGCGCATTGCTGACCTGACCCATGCGAGCAAGAACCATCGCGCTGCGCATCGCAGCATCGAGTGCTTGCGTGCCTTCACGGATACGTGAGTAGTACTCCAGCGCCTGCGGGAACTGCGACTGTGCTTCGGCGATGCGCCCGAGCAGCAGCGCCGCATCGGTCTTGCGTGCTCCGTCATCGAGCAGCGGTTTCAGGTGCCCGGTTGCCGCCGCGTAGTCGCTGTCCGTATAGGCCATGACGGCGAGTGCGTAGTGTGCGTCAGCGCCCTTGCTGTCGAGTTTGAGCACCTTGGCAAATTGTTCGCGCGCTGCGTCACGACGATTGTTATCGAGCAGCAGACGCGCGTAGCCGGCACGCAACTCAGCTGCCTTCTGGCTTTTGTCGCCTTTGACCATGGCGTCGATACGCGCGCCGGCCTCGTCGATGCGACCCTGACGGACCCAGGCGCCGACCAGCAGCAGGTCGTGGTCGCGTTCCTTCGGAGCAAGCTCATGCGCCTTGCGCGCCGCCGCTTCAGCCAGTTCAGGTTCATTGAAAGCCAGGGCAACGACGCCGTAGGCGTGATGCGCGCCGGCTTCCTTGGGCCATTCGGCTACGAGCTGACTCATGAGGGCGAGGGCACCAGCAGAGCGATCCTTGGCAATCGGCGTCATCAGCTGGGCGACATGGCGAAAGCCGTCGCCGATGCCGCCGGGATTGCCGAGGATCAGTTCACGGCATTGTTCGAGCGTGCCGCTGAGGTCTCCGCTCTGCAGGCCGAGGCTGATGATGACTTCGCGCGCATCGGCGGCTGTCGGCGCGAGTTCCAGCCAGCGCCGGGCAGCGCTCAGCGCGAGCGCTTCGTCGCGCGCCACAACAGCCAGGGCAGTAGCGCGTTCGGCGAGTTCCACATCGTCGAGCACCTTGAGGGCTTCGACGAATTCTCTGGCGGCAACGCCGGGTTGTTGCCGTCCGGCAGCCATCTCACCGGCCAGCACATGGTATTGGGCCTGGGCCTGGGCCGTTGCCAGCGGTTCGGTGGGCCTGTCTTCGGCGAGCGCGGCGAGGTCGTTTCCCGGTGCCCCGACGTTCTCCACGCCGATGACGCTGGTGTCATCAACAGCGGTGTTTTCATCACCGACAGGTGCCGTCGCACAGGCCGAGAGCTGCAGGGCTGCAGCGAGGGCGGCGATCACGGTCAGGCGGGAACGCAGGCAGGAATATGGGAGCACGGGGCGGTCGGTGGAGGCGATATCAAGGATAGGGACATTATCCTGAATCAAGGGTTCCCTGCGTGCCGGGCACGGAATTCGCATGAACCACCTGGAACCAGCGTAAAATCTGCTGGTAGCTCTTACGGACAGCCATGGCCCTCATCACGCTCGGTCTAAGCCATCACCGAGCGCCCG
>JALYJV010000317.1 GCA_030775105.1 Pseudomonadota bacterium
ATCCGCAGGTTCGCTGGCGTTGAACTTGTCCTTGTCGGTGATGCCGATCACGACTTCATTCACCAGCGGACTGCCGAGACGCGAGACCTGTGTCCACGCGCCGCCGTTCTTCACCGGCCCCTGCCCACTGTCATTCGCCACCGGACCGACCGGCACCGGATTGACGAGACGAGCCTGACGGACGCTTGCCGTGGTCCATGCACCGATCACCGGATCGCTGCCATTCGTCAGGCACGTTGCCGGAACTTCCAGTGCCAGCGATGTGACGTTCTTGTTGCTGATCGTGTTCTGAGCCGAGTTGCGGGCACCCAGAGGATTCAGATTGACCTGATCGAATATCTGGCCGAGGTTGACGACGAAGCCTTCGCGGCGCTGGCCGACGAACATGCGGGCCGCCCCAGTGCAACCGGGAATGTTGATGCTGTAGGCGAAGCCGTTGGCATAGCCTTCGTAGTCCGGGATCGACTTGGTTCCAATGTTGTCGACCGGTTTGACGAACGTCGTCGAACCACCAGTGGCATTGCTGACATCGCTGGCGACGCCGCTGCGGCGGTTGCCGCGCACCACTTTGACCGAATAGGTCTCCACGACGTTGAGCGCACCGGTGCTCGATCCGTTGCCGCCGCCGATATTGACCAGAGGCACCTGGACGCCACCTGCGGGGCCACCGCTGACGGGAACCTTGCCATCGCTGACATTGAGCGACGGAATGTTGGCCTGCCCGTACTGGTTCCTGAAGCGGAACTGGAAGGTCAGGTCCTCGCGCGAATCACCGGTATTGTCGACATGGATTTCGTAGAGCGCATCCGGGTCCATCGTGAAGTAGTTTGGACCGCCGTAGGCGTCCTGCAGTGGCTGATAGTTGGCGATCAGCGTCACGAAGCTGCTGCGCCCTGTCTCATAGCTGCGGAACATGTAGAAGTCGGTGCCATCGACCTTAGGGCTACCAGCGATGAACGGTGCCTCGCGATGGCTGGATGCCTGCGCAGGCGTACCCGCCAGCAAAGTCGTCGTGCACGCGGCGGCGATCAGACATTTTCTGAAGATCATTTCGGCAACTCCCTTGGCGACCCTGTGCGAGCACGGAGCCAGTGTCTTGAACCGCATTGGAGGCGGCGGTGTGAGCGGAACCGACAACCGTCAGAACTTGGTCACTGCAATGGTTTACGCGGATCGCTACGGAATGGATTCAACGAAACCGAAATGGGCTTGTGCGTGGGACTGCCGCAGCAACGCAATGCGGTTCCGCCGCCGGATCATGGGAGGGGATTGTGGTCAGCCCCTGCCGTCACTGGCGGAATGTGTCTGACCTAGTGGCCTGTAACAGAGAAAACGGTAGTGAGCATGGCCGATGGATCGTGAGTCCAGGCAAGGCGGGAGGAGGAGTCATAGCCGTAGCTATGGCGACGACGAGCAACGCCGCATCGGCGCGCGAGACGCGGCCAGGCGCTAGCGAATCCTCTGTTACAGGCCACTGGTAACTAATCGGCAATGACGGGGGTATTGGAGGGATTGGCGAGACGAACGGGGTGGGATTTGTCTTCGGCTTTCCAACCAGACTCCGTTCGTCTCGAGTGCCGTGCCGCAAGGCACGGTGTATCGAGAGAGCAGCGCAAACCCCAGCTCAGAACAGCTCCACCGCCCCCGACTGCATCGACACCTGCGCCACCGGACGATGCGGCGGCACGCGCCAGGCTTCCTGCTCCGGCTCACTCGCCGACGACGCGCGCTGAGGGGAGGGGTCGGACTGCGGGTCCAGCGCCACGGCCTCGGCATTGATCGCATCGATGCGCTTGGCATGCTTCTGCGCCGCGGCCAGTGCCTGGGTCGAGATGTCCTCGAACTGCAGGCAGCGGATCGCCATCCCGACTGCGACGTGGATCTGTTCGCGCGCCGTTGCAACGTCCTGGATGCCGGCGCTGAGGCCGCGGTTGATCTCGTCGACCTGGCTGATCAGCCGACCGGCTTCACCACGGGCGTCCTCGCTCAGGCTCATGTCGCGCGAAGCCATCGTACCGACGGTATCGCGCACCGAGGCAACCGCTTCCTTGGAGTTCGACACCAGCTTGCGGATCTGTTCGTTGAAGCTGGTGGAGCGCTCCGACAGGTTGCGGACCTCCTCAGCCACGACCGCGAAGCCGCGCCCCGCCTCTCCGGCGCGCGCCGCTTCGATCGCGGCATTGAGCGCGAGCAGGTTGGTCTGGTCGGCAATCGTCTTGACGTCGCCGAGCAGATCGAAGATCGCATCGAGATGCTTGACCATCGCGTCGATCTGCTGAACCGTCGTCAGACTCTGACGACTGACCTGCGCCAGCGAATCGACGAGATTGTTCATCAGCCCGGCAGCGGCCTCGGCAAAGCGGCGGACGTTGATGCCCTCATTCGATTCGCCGTTCTTGACCAGCAGACGCGCCATCGCGGTTTCCTGGGTCTTCGACTGGCGCGTGATGTCCTCGAAGGCGGAGCCCAGGTGACGCACGGCCTCCGCAATCAGGGTACGCACGCGTTCGACTTCCTGGCGCACGCCGTCGGCTTCGGCCGACAGGCCGCTGCGCAATTCGCCGAGCGTGTGATGCTGGCGTACAGACTGCGCACGATAGCGCTGGCTCTCGCTGCGCAGCGTGCGCAGCTCGCGCTGCTGCTGATAGCCGAGCCAGCCCAGCGCAGCGACAGCGACCAGGCCGGTCACCCACAGCAGCAGGCCGCTGGCGCCGATACCGATCGCCGCCAGATGCGGTAGCACTGCGAAGGATGGGATCAGAAACGGTTTCCAGATCTTGTCTGACACGATCAGCTCCAGGGGGACAGCAATTGCAAAGGGCACCGCGCACGCGCTGCTACATGATCTATCGGCCTGCGCCGTCCACACTTGAGGACGTTCATCACGAGACCCAGGCCAGCAGTTGGCTGGCAATGTGGTCGAGCGGCAGCACCAGCTCGGCCGCGCCGAGCTTCACCGCAGCGCCGGGCATGCCCCAGACCACGCTGCTCGCCTCGTCCTGGGCGAGCACGTGCGCGCCGGCGTTGCGCATTTCGAGCAGGCCGCGGGCGCCGTCGTCGCCCATGCCGGTGAGGATCGCGCCGACCGCGTTGACACCGGCGTTCTCGGCGACCGAGCGCAGCAGCACATCGACGCTGGGGCGATGGCGATTCACCGGTGCGGTCTGGTCCAGACGGCAGACGTAGCGCGCACCGTCGCGCACCACGCGCAGGTGCCAGTCGCCAGGCGCGATGTAGGCATGGCCCGGCACGATCTGCTGGCCGTCGGCCGCCTCGCAGACACGCATCGCGCAGCTGCGATCCATGCGCTGGGCAAACGGCCCGGAAAACGCGGCCGGGATGTGCTGCGCGATGACGATCGCCGGTGCGTCGGCCGGCATACCCATGAGCACATCCTTGATTGCCTCGGTGCCGCCGGTCGATGCACCGATCGCAATCAGACGTTCGGTGGTGCGCAGCAGTTTGCGCGGTGGCGGTCTTGGCTTCGCCGCTGCAACGCCCAGGGTGTTGATCCCGCGCACGCGCGCCTTGGCCGCGCTCTTGATCTTGGCGATCAGTTCGTCGGCGTACTGGCGGATGCCGGCTTCGAGGTCGATCTTCGGCTTGGTGACGAAATCGACCGCGCCCAGCTCCAGCGCCTGCAGCGTGGTCTCCGCACCGCGCTCGGTGAGCGACGACACCATCACCACCGGCATCGGGCGTAGGCGCATCAGGTTTTCCAGGAAGGTCAGGCCGTCCATGCGCGGCATTTCCACGTCCAGGGTCAGCACGTCGGGCTGCAGCTGCTTGATCTTGTCGCGCGCGACGAACGGGTCCGGCGCGGTGCCGACGACCTCGATGTCGGGATCGCTGGTCAGGAATTCCACGAGCAGGCGGCGCATCAGCGCCGAGTCGTCGACCACAAGTACCTTGATCCGGCTCATCAGAACAACTCCACCGAACCGGTCGACGGCGACTCCGCCAGGCGCGAACGGTACAGACGCTCGCTGGCCAGCACGTCGGTGTCGTTGGCCGAAGGCAGCCGCCTGACCAGCACCCGGCCGGTCTTCGGAAAATAATGGACACGGCGCGGGTACACGTCGAGCAGGTCCTGACCGTTGAGCGTCAGGCCCTCGTTCTTCAGGTAATCGAGGACGAAGCGACCGTTGCGCTCGCCGACATTGTTGAAGGTGAAGCCGGCCAGCACTGCACCGCCGCCGAACACCTTGGTCTCCAGACGCGTGCGCGAAGCACCGCGCTTGAGCAGGTCGTTGATCAGCATCTCCATCGCATAGCTGCCGTAGCGTGCGGACTCGTTGGCCCAGCTGCTGGAGCGTCCGTCGACCCCGCTGTCCGGCAGCATGAAATGATTCATGCCACCGACCCCGGCCAGCGGATCGCGCATGCAGGCCGAGACGCAGGAGCCGAGCACGGTCACCAGCATCACGTCGCGGTCGGTGACCAGGTATTCGCCGGGCAGCACCTTGAGCGCCTGCGCGTTGAACTTGGGGTCGAAGTAGCCCTGCGGTTCGACCGGTGACGGCGTTTCGTCGCGCAGCTTGCGGATGGCGTACACGGCTCAGTGCCCCCGGCTGTCAGCGCGTCTGTAGATCGTGCGACCGACCGGGCGGATCAGATCCCCCGCGTGGAAGAAGCTCTCCGAATGACCGGCGCAGAACATGCCGTCCGGCGCGAGCAGCGGAATCATCCGCTGCAGTACCGCCAGCTGCGTGGCCTTGTCGAAATAGATCATGACGTTGCGGCAGAAGATCACGTCGAACGGTCCCTTCATCGGGTAGCGCGTGTCGAGCAGGTTCAGCGGCCGGAAGCTCAGCAACTGGCGCAGCGGCTCGATCACCCGGCACTGGCCGGCGCTGGTGCCCTGCCCCTTGAGGAAGAAGCGCTTCCGGCGCGCCGGATCGAGTTTCTCGACGCGCTCCAGCGGATACACGCCGCGCTCGGCAGTGGCCAGCACATTGGTGTCGATGTCGGTGGCCAGGATCGCCACCGGCGGCGTCAGGCTGTCGTAGGCTTCGCAGGCGGTGATCGCCAGCGAGTACGGCTCTTCGCCTGTACTGGCGGCCGCGCACCAGATCCGCGCCTGGCGTCCTCGCGGCAGGTTGGTCAGTTGTTCACGCAGCACGTCGA
>JALYJV010000318.1 GCA_030775105.1 Pseudomonadota bacterium
GCGTATCGGGCCGCTGAATCTGCGCAACCGCTTCATCAAGTCAGCGACCAACGAAGGCATGGCCAAGGGCGGCGTGCCGTCCAGATTGCTGGTCGAGCATCACCGGCAGATGGCCGCAGGTGGGGTAGCGATGACGACGGTCGCCTACTGCGCGATCAGTCCGGATGGCCGCACCTTCGAGGACCAGGTCACGCTCGACGACGCCAGCATCGTCCATCTGCGCGCGCTGACCGACGCCGTGCATCGCGAAGGCGCGTTTGCCTGTGCGCAGATCACCCACGGCGGCGCGTTCACCTTCGTGCCGCGGCTGACGACGAAGTATCCGCTCAGCGCCTCCGGTGGTTTCAATGCCGCGGGCGTGATCAGCGGACGCCTGTTCAAGACCGCGATGACGCGGGCCGACATGGACCGGATCGCCGACGAGTTCGTTGACGCAGCGCAGCGGGCCAGGGCGGCCGGCTTCGATGCGGTCGAGATTCATATGGGCCATGGCTATCTGCTGAGCCAGTTCCTGTCGCCGGCGTACAACCATCGCCGCGACGAGTACGGCGGCAAGGCAGCGCAGCGCGCGAAGTATCCGGCTGAGGTCCTGCGCCGCGTGCTCGACGCCGTAGGCGACACGATGGCGGTGACCTGCAAGATCTGCGTCACCGAAGGCCACAGGCGTGGCGCCAGTGTCGAAGATGCCGTTGAAGTCGCACGTGTGCTCGAAGCGACCGGCGCGCATCTGCTCGTGCTGTCCGGCGGCATGAACGTCGAAGCGCCATGGGCGATCTTCGGCAGCAACATGCCGGCAGCTGCCGTGGAGTCGATCCAGAATCCGATCGTCAAATACGCGACGCGACTGATGAGGCTGTGGGAACCGAAACTGAAGTTCCACGAGATGTACTTTCTCGATGACTCGCGCAAGCTGCGTGCCGCGCTGAAGATGCCGCTCGCGTATCTCGGCGGCGCGAAATCCGTCGCCGGTGTGAACCAGGCGATGAGCGACGGCTTCGATGCTGTCGTCATGGGTCGCGCGCTGATTCACGATCCGCAACTGGTCAACAAGTTTCGCGATGGCAGCGTGACAGTGTCGGGCTGTACCGCATGCAATCACTGCGTCGCATCGATGTACACGCCGGGCGGTACGCGCTGCGTGCTGCGCGAAGAGAACGACGTCAAGATGAATCAAACCCCCGCTGCAGCATGAGTGCCGCAAGCACAACTGTGGCTTGGAGTCAGGCGAATCTGCCTGACCTGCACGGCAAGCGCGCGCTGGTGACCGGCGCCGCCAGTGGCCTCGGTCTTGAAACCGCGCTCGGTCTCGCTGCGCGCGGAGCCGAGGTGATCATTGCCGATCGCAATGTCGCCGGTGCCAAGGCAGCGCTGGCGCAGATCACTGCACTGCATCCGCAGGCGCAGGTCAGCATTCGCGAACTCGATCTCGGTGATCTGGCGCTGATCCGCCGCTTCGCTTCAGAGCTGCTGGCGGATGCACGTCCGCTCGACATCCTCATCAACAACGCCGGCATCCTGCCGCCGCTGCAGCGGCGCACGACGGCCGATGGTTTCGAGCTCAAGTTCGGCATCAACGTGCTCGGTCATTTCGCGTTGACCGGGCTGCTGCTGCCGGCGCTGCTTGCCGCACCGGCGGCACGCGTGGTGTGGACATCGAGCCTCGTGCATCGCCACGGCAAGCTGAACTTCGATGATCTCAACGCCGAGCGCCGCTACGATCATCAGGCGGCGTACAACCAGGCCAAACTCGCCTGCCTCGTGCTGGCGATGGAGATGCAACAGCGGTTCATACAGGCAGCGGTGGCGGCGACAGCATTGGCTGCGCATCCGGGCATTGCGCGTACGTCCATCGGTGCGAGCCGCAACGGCCAGCCGCGGCTCAACATCGTCGATAAGCTTGCCGATCTGGCCTTCTGGATTGCCATGCGCTGCTTCGGCCAGGAGCAGGATCGTGGTGCGCGTCCCATCCTGGTGGCGGCCGCCGATGCGAATGCCAGAGGCGGCGAGTTCTACGGTCCCGACGGCTTCAGCGAGTTTTCCGGTGAAGCCAGACGGGTCAAGCTGTCACCCCCCGCGCAGGATCCCGCAACACGTCAGCGCCTCTGGGCAGCCTGCGAGCAGATGACCGGCGTTCGTTATCGCGAACTGGAGAACTGAGATGCGTATTCCGATGGCTGTGCTGTTTCGCGACCTGCTGCTGATCGCCAGCTCCGTCGGCCTGCTGCTGCTCAGCCATCAGCTCGCCTCAGCTGCATCGGCGTGGCATGTGCCCGTCGCACTGCTCGCGGGTGTGATGCTCGCAGTGACCGGATATCTCCTGCACGAATGGGGACATCTGCTCGGCGCGCTGTTCAGCCGCAGTGTCGTCCATCTGCCGGACAGCATCGCCACCGTGTTCCTGTTCCGCTTCGATACCGGGCTCAACACGAACCGGCAGTTCCTGTGGATGTCGATCGGCGGATTCATCGCCAGCGGCGTCGTGGTCTACATCTACGCGACGCAGCTTTCGCTGGATCAACTCGCCGACCAGACCGCCCTGGTGCTGACGGCGCTGGGCGTGCTGGCGACAATCATCTTCGAATTCCCGCCGGCCTGGCGCGTGCTGCGCGGCGGCGAGATGCCGGGTGGCGTGGCGTTTGTGAAGGGCGTCTCGGAAGAGGCCTAGCCTGACATCCTGAAGCGAGGCACGATGTGCACTCAACACTGAACAGAATCGTGCCGGTTCGCGATCGGTGTTTCCGGAAACTGGGGGGGGGAAGTCATGAAGTTCAATGTGCGTGGGATGGTGCTGGCGGCGGGCTGCTGCGCGGGGCTGCTGAGCGCCTGTGGCGGCGGTGGCGGGGGCAACGACACGAAGACCGAAGTGCTGACCCTGTCGGGAAAGATCATCGCGCCGGTGCCTGGCGATGCCGATGTCACCGTGACGGTCGATGCCAAGCCCTACATCACCAAGGCCGACGGCAGCGGCAACTTCGAGATCGAGATCGAATCCGCCGATGCGGATGCGCTGGTGACGATACTGACCAAGCTCGGTTCCGACCAGTCGTTTGCCGAACTGCTCGGCAACCTCGGCAGCTTCGGCGAACTGCAGGCCGATGCCGGCGACGACGACACCCTGACTGCCGACGAGAACGTTCGTGCCAATGTCAGCAGCCTGAGCACTGCCGAAGCGGTGCTGATCGACGAGATCGACAGCGGTGAGGGCAAGGCCTTCACGTTTGGCGACGGAGTCGATCCGGAAGAGGCGTTGACGCTGGCGGCGATCATCCAGCTGGCGCTCAGCGATCCGGACGAGTTCGAGCTGCCGCAGGGTTCGGCGACCACGCTGGAGCTGGCGCGCAATCCCGCCGCGCGCGACGCCTTCCGCGACGACATCGAGGGTCGCGCACCGGAACAGCTGGAGCAGGCCAAGCAGGATCTGGTCGGCAACGTCGACATCATCGGTCCCGCGCAGGCCGGCGATGTGCCGCCGGACTTGCTGGCTGCACTTCTTGACGAGCGCGGCGACTATCCGTTCAACAGTGGCGGCCTCGTCGATGGTTTCGAGTTCGACGCCGATGGCACCGGCGTCTATTTCTCGAATCGACCGTCGGTCGGCATGAGCTGGAGCCTCGACGGGCCGAAGATCCGTGTCGAGTTCGACGAACCTGTCGTCAGCACGTCGTTCGAACTCGTCGACTGCGAGGGCTCAGGTGTCGATGAGCAGCGCGAATCCCTGATATCGACGAGCGGCGTCAACGTCGCGCGCCTGTCCCCCACCGCGATCAGCGTCACCAGCACATCGACGATCACGACAGCGGATTGCCCGGACGAGCCGTCGCAATCAGTCACCCAGACGCGCGCGAAGACGGTACTCAGGGACGAGACCCTGC
>JALYJV010000319.1 GCA_030775105.1 Pseudomonadota bacterium
CACGAAATCCGGTAGCGGCGTCGCGGTCGGCGTTGCCGTTGGCGTAGCCGTCGGGGTCGGGGTCGCGGTCGGCGTGGCGGTGGGCGTTGCGGTCGGGGTCGCAGTCGGCGTTGCCGTCGGCGTCGCGGTCGGCGTCGGCGTCGGGCTGGCGCCGTCGCTGTCATTGCTGTCGCAGGCCCCGAGGGCCAGGCTGGTACAGAGCATTACGGTCAAACTGAGCTTCTTCATCGAGATCACCATTCGTTGGGTTGCCGGTTAGAGAGATCCACTACGTGCCATCGTCAGTCGGTCGTCTTGTCGCCTGAACGGCAGGACCAACATCTCGCGCTTCGCCCTTGGCGGGAGCGGGCGCAAACTGAAATCGTCTGCATCACGTGCTCATCGGAAATCCATCGAGTAGCCCAGCGAGAACTCGACGCCGCTGGAATAGGCTTCGATGGTGTTGCTGCCCTGCGTGTACTCGGTGTTCTCGTCCAGCAGGTTCCTGACCTTGAAGCTGATCTTCGATTCGTTGACGAAGGCCTTCTCGTAGTTCAGGTTCAGCGAGAACCGGCCGGCCTCGTAGATCGCCGGCTGGTTGCGCGTCACTCGGTCGATGCGATCGTCGAAATAGTTGCCTGTCAGCGTGATCGTCTGGTTCCACGGGAAATGCTCGAAACTGATCTGCAGATTCGCGAGGAACGGCGACTGCCCCTGCAGGTCGCGCTTCGGATCGATTTCGAGTCGCTCGCCGACTTCGTCGAGCTCGATCTCCGATTCGATGAACGACGCATTGGCGCCGACCGACAGGCCGAAGCTGTTCCAGTGATAGATCCGCTTGTTGAGATCGATCTCGACCCCGGCAAGCGTGGCACCCCTGTTGTTGCGGAACGTCAGCGCGTTGCTCGCCGATCCGGACGCGTCGGCAACCGACACTTCCAGCGGATCGGTGATGTCCTTGTAGAACAGCGCCAGCGAGATGCTGTCCTTCTCGCCGAAGTAGTACTCGCCGCGCACATCGAAGTTCTCGATGGTCGATGGCTTGCACAGCGGACAACCGATGAACAGCCGGTCGTTCTCGTCGTAGAAGCGCGACGGCGCCAGTTCGGTGATGTTCGGTCGCGACACCGTCTCGCTATAGCCGAAGCGGAACTGCAGCGCCTCGGTCGGATGGTAGATCGCCGCAAACGCCGGCAACACCTCGTCGGAATCGAGCTTGACCGCCTGCTCGTCGGAGTTCGGGAAGTCCAGGTCTATGGTGTAGCTGTCATAGCGGGCTCCGGGAACGAGGGTGAGCTTCTCGCCGACATTGAGTTCGGCCGACAGATAGGCACCGAACGATTCCTGTTCGGCGTCGTAAGAGTCCGTGCCGGCCGAAGCGCCCCTGAGACGGAAGGCGTCGGCGGCGAAGTTCTGCGCCGTCAGCAGCGTTTCCAGATCTGCATCGAGGGCGACCGGATTGCTGCCTTCACGGATGCCGATGCGCACCAGTTCGACATCGCGGTCACGTGTGTTGCCGAGCGCACCGAACTTGATGTCGCCTGAAACGACGCTGCCGAACGTGACCGGAATGCTGTAGTCGGCGCCGAAGTCCATACCATTCTCGGTGAGGTCCGAGTAGCTGCGCTCGACCGTCGAGATCGCGAGGAAGTCGCCGAGGTACTCGTAGCTGCGCCGGTCCGGCGAGTAGCGGCTGGTCTGCGAAAGGCCCAGGCGCCAGTCAAACTTGTGCGCCCCGCCAAACAGCTTGGCATTGCCCTGCAACTGCTGGGCGAGGAACTGGCGTTCGACCCACTCCAGGGTGGTACGAGAGAAGTTGGTCTCCTCGAGCTTCTTGATTCCGCGGTCGACCGTGGTCGTATTCTCGGTGTCGCGCAGGATGATGGTCTTGCCGAGCACGCTCCAGCCCGACGCCGCTTCATAACCGGCGACGAAATATCCGTTCAGCAGCGTGGCGTACTGATCCTTGCTGTAGGTCGAGCGCTGGACCAGATCGTTGATGAAGGCGTCCTGACGCGATTCGGTCGACTGGTCGTAGGAGACGGCGCCGTACAGGCCGAGCGTGCCCTCCTTGCGATCGAACTCATTGCCGAGCGCGTAGCCGATGCCAAAATCCGGGCCAACCGACTCGGGCCGCGGGTTGTAGACGTTCGGCAGACTCGCTGCGAGCTGTGCAGCCGCCGCGGGAGCCACGCAGTCCTGCTGGCCCTCGACCTGGCAAATGCTGAAATCAAGTCCGCCGTTGCTGGCGGCGTCGAGTGCCCCAGGCAGTTCGCGGTAACCGTCGTCGATGCCCAGCCAGTCGGTGCCACCACCTTCGTAGCTCAGCAGGTCCTCGCCGGTCACGCCGGTCGTGTAGCCCAGCGACAGCGACAGGCTGTTCTCGTAGCTGTCCTGCATGCCGCGTGTGTTGATCCTGATCATGCCGCCGGTGGTATCGCCCGGCAGGTCGGCAGAGAAGGTCTTCTGGATCTCGATGCCTTCGAGAATGTGTGCAGGGAACAGATCGAGCTGCACATCGCGGCGAAACGGATCGGTGCCTGGCATCAGATTGCCGTTGAGCGTCGCCGAGATGTAGCGACCGTCGAGCCCGCGCACGACCGCATAGCGACCCCCGGTCACCGACACACCGACGATGCGCTTGAGCGTGGCAGCCACGTCCGAATCGCCGGACTTCAGCAGGTCCTCAACGCTTACCGCGTCGATGACGGCAGCCGAATACTTCTCGAGCGCCGTGGTGCTGCGCGTCGGCTTGTAGTTGCTGAACACGACCACTTCGTCGATCTGGGTGACGTCGTTGACGGCGCCGACGTCACCGGACTCACCTGCTTCGGTCGTGCTCGGCAGGACGATGTCGGCGGCAACGCCGACGTTGGCGGCGACGCGCAGACCATCGCGTTTGGCTGGGCGATACTCCGGATGCGAGATCTGCAGCGTGTATTCACCGCGCGGCAGTTCCAGCTCGAACCTGCCGGCCCCATCGGTAAGAACCTCGGTGCCAAGCTGCGTGATGCGTACGGATGCGCCGGCGACCGTGTTGCCCTTGATGTCACTGACGGTGCCGGTGACGGTGCCGGTTGCTGCGTCCGCACTCCCCTCGCCAGGGTCGTTGGTCGCCAGCTTGAACTCCGGCGGTGTCTTGAAGTCGGTGAAGCCGATGCTCAGGTCGGCGCCCTGATCTGCTGCCAGAGAAAAGAGGTAGTCGGCCAGGGCGGCACCGTTCTCGACTACCCGCAGTGTGTGCTCGCCGGATTCGATCGGGGTCAGCACCTCACCCTGCTCGTTCGTGGTGCCGACGATGCGCCCGTCGATTTCGATCTCGAGCCCCTTGAAGGGGCGGCTCTCGTAGAATGTGCTGACGAGCAACTCGGCAGCCTGTACGGCCCCGGCACACAACAGCATGAGACAAGCACAAAGTTGAACGAGCGTGCGTTTCATCGTTTTTAGCGAATGCCGCGGCAGGCGACAATTAGGTTTGGGTGAGACAGCAGGCATTCGACGACCTGCCCGCAGGCCGCCGCAGCGATATGCCGATGCGGGCTCTACCCCTGAACCTGCGACGGACATCCCCATGCGCGATATCCGTCCAATACGATCGAACCGGATGCACCGCACCCTACGGTTGTCGTATGTCAGAGTGATTGCGACGGCGTGACAGAACCGACTTGGTGTCGTCGCCAGCGCGACGCTTGCTGGCCGCGGTGCCGCGCGGCATCCGGCGCGGTCAGTCAATGCAGAAGATCGTTACTGGGGATTCTGTAAAAAGGGATGCTTCTGTTCCTGACCTGCCTTGCATCTTTATCTATACGGAACGTCAGCGGCACGTCAGCCTTGCTACGAACACACTAGCTTCGATCAGGCCGTAGCTAGCAACACGCGTGGCGATGTGCACGCGCATGCGCGCCGGTGCCCTCAGCGTCAACGGCGGCATGAGCATCACCGGCGACCTGTCGTTCGGTGGCTACAAGCACAGCGGCATGGGCCGCGAGTGGGGCCGTGAAGGCATCGAGGAACTCCTCGAGACCAAGACGATCGGCATTCGCGTGTCCTGATCAGCAACGCACGCACAAAAAGGCGCGGACCTGATCCAGGTCCGCGCCCTTGTTTGTTTCTGCCTGATTGGTGATCGTCTCTGAAGTGCCAGTTGCTGCCAGTGATGAGTGTCGGCTACGGGGCGCCGAATCTGAATCTATGCGTTTTATCGGGTCGCACGCCGGCGGCGTTGCTTCTGCCGTCGACTCATGGGGTCGCTCGGCTGAGGCAGAGGTGGTAGATGCGTGACATCCGTACTGATTGGCGTGGGCGTGTCACCTGCAAGGTATTGCAAGTCAGAGCGAGCCAGCAGCAGCCAGATCAGAATCAGCGCCATTGCCGGCAGAATCAACACTCCAAACTGATAGGCCAGCGCCAGCAGATCCAGCCACGGCCCGGGCGTGCCGATCTGAGCTGCGACTTCCGGCCCCAGATCAAAGACTGTTGTCTTGGCAAACTGGCAGCAGACGCCCCAGGTCCACGCCAGCAGCAGCAACGTGTATGCGATCAGAATTCTCTTGGGTGATGCCCTTCCCGTGGGGCCAGCCAGCAGCAAGGCGGCCAGTACCGGTAGGTTCCAAGTGTATGACAGCGGATTGAGTGCAAACATCAGTGAACCGCTACGTCCATCGGCCGCCCGCACGATCAGCTGCGTATCAAACTGGAAGGCCCGACCCTCCATAGTCAGGCTGCGGAAGACGTCAGTCATCACGACCTGTAGGACACCGTCCACCACAAGTGCCAGCGGCATTAGCAACGCGCCGCCGAATAGGTACCAAGCCGCGAAGCACGGCGGCAGCCACAAAACCAGCCGCAACACGAAGCGGCTGATCGGGTCTTCAGGCAGTTGCATGTTTGCGACGCTGCAGATGGCGCACCCAGAGCAGCCACACGACCAGCGCGTCGATCAGGATCATCGCCGGCCACAGGTACAGATGAGCCCACTCGAAGATTTCAAGATTCCGCTGGCCGATGTAGAACAGCGTGATGATGCGTGCGGTGTTGAGCACCTGGATGGCAAGTACGCCGATGGCGATGCCGAACAGTTTGTCGCGCACCGTGGCAGGGAACGCGATCATCGCAGCGATCAGCATGATCATCGGTTCGACGCCATTGCAGCCGGCGGCAATCTCGACCGCAAAGCCGGTCTGCACGTTGTGGATCAGAATGCCCTGCGCCAGCACCGACGTGTCGAACGCCATCATCAGGGCGGCGGCCACGGCGGCGAGCGCCTCTGTCAGCGGCACGATGAGTGCCTCGTGCACGTGGTCGATCAGCACGAGCGCAAACAATGCGGTCTGGATTGCCACGAAGCTCAGCACATAGCGACCGGGGTTCGGCCGTTGCATTGCTGAGATCGAGCTGGTCGCTGGCATCGCTCAGGCCGCGCTGCGTCGCAGCGCCCACCAGCCGGTCGCGGAGAACAGCAATGTCAGCAACAGCGCAGCAAACGGCGGAAACACCGGAGCCCTCAAGGGCCCCTGGGGGCCGCCAGACCCTGGAGACACGGGCGGCGGAGTAGGGGCAGGCGGAACCGAAGCCGTATCGGTATCGCTGACCGTCCCTCCGGTGGTCGCCAGGGCATCAACGCTCGCCGTGTTCACGATCACGCCGGCACCGGCATCCGCCGCGGTTACGACGTAGTCCGCCGTGCAGGTCGTACTTGCAGCGGGCGCCAGCGCCGATACCGGGCAGGTGATCGCCGAGAGGCCAGGCAAGGGATCGCTCAGCGTCACTGTCGACAAGGACACATTGCCGGTGTTGGTGATCAGGAAGCTGTAATTGACCGTGTCGCCTATCGCCAGCGGATCCGGTCCGCTGCCGGACTTGTCGAGATTGATCGCTGGGATCTGCGTGATCGTCACCGTCACGCTGTCCGTCGCCGGCGTCAGCGTACCGATCGCAGGCGTACCTTGCGCACTCGCGTTGTTGGCCACCGATCCGGCGTTGATATCAGCCTGGTTCAGCGTGTAGCTGCCGGTACAGATTACTGTGGCAGCCGGCGTAAGCGTGGTCGACGGACAACTTATCGACGCAATCCTGTCGTCAGTCACCGACAGCGCACTGATCGTCACCGCACCGGTGTTCGTGACTCGATACTGATAGGTGATCACGTCGCCGACAGAGTCGTAGGGTCCGCTGGACGTCTCTGTCTTGTCCAGCGTCAACGCCGGCGTCGCAGTCGCCGTGACGGTGGCATTGTCAGAAACAGGGTCGAGCGCGCCGGACGTCGAAGTGCCGGTCGCAGTCGCCACATTCGTCAGCGAGCCTGCGTCGACATCGGTCTGGAGTATCGAGTAGCTGGCGGTACAAGTCGTGCTGGCGCCCGGAGCCAGCGTAGTCACCGGGCAGCTCACCGCCGTCTTGTCGTCGCTCACCGCCAGTGCATTGATCGCGACGTTGCCGATGTTGCTCAGCAGGTACTGGTAGTTGATGACCTGGCCGGCCGCGCTGTACGTCGTCGGCGCAGCGGTCTTTTGCAGTGTCAGGCGCGGCTCGCCCAGAGAGATGACGGCGTCATCCGTGGCGACAACCGTGGCACTCGCAGGTCCCGGCGTGAGCGCGGTGGCCTGAGCGATATTGGTCACCAGCCGTGCGTCGATGTCCGCCGGCACGATCGTGTAGTTCGCGGTGCAGGTTGTGCTTGCACCGACTGCCAGCGTCGTGACCGGGCAGCTCACCGCACCGATCTTGTTGTCGTTGACGGTCAGCGAACTGAGCGCAGTGCTGCCGACGTTCGTGACCTGATAGCTGTAGCTCGCGACGTCGCCGACCGAGTCATAGAGCGCACCGGCGGTCACCGCCTTCACCAGAGACAGCGACGGCGCGCCGGCACCGGCGCGGTTGGTGAATGTACAGCTGATGACATCGGTGGCCGCTGGCACAACGCTGAACAGGCTGCCCGGCCCGCTTGGCAACACGGTCGTCGATGTGGGCGAAGTATTGGTACAGGTAATGGAGGGCGAATACGCCGACAGCGCAGACGTGCTGCCTGCCGCCATCACTTCCTGGAGGATATAGGTTGAGCCAACAGCCGCCGAGGTCACCAGGATGCTGCTGTTGCCCAGGCTCGCGCCGCTGCCCGTGGTCGTTCCCGACACCCCATTGGTGCCTTGGATCGCCAGCGCGAACTGGTCGTTGAGCGAAAGGCGGACCGACGCCAGGGCCTTGTTGAGCTGGATGCTCGGCAGAGGGTCGATGGCCTCGGCGATCGTTGACAGCGTCGTCTGCTGTGGCGCGCCGCCACAGTTCCGCAGTGAAGCGAGGTTATATGGATCGGCCGGCGTCGTGACCGGCGTGCTGAGTTCGATGGTTTCCCCCGATTCGCCGGTGCTGCCATCATCGATCACGATGATCGGCAGTGGGAACTGCGCATCGTCATAGACACCTTCCGGAATCGACACCGTAAACGAAGTGCTATTGCCGGGGGTCGTGTAGTCGACGCCCAGCGTTGCCGTACCGCCGGTGATGGTGACCGGCACGTTCATGCCACCGGCGGGTACCGTACCTACGACGCGCAGGCTCGGAATGTTCAGCGCCGGGCTGCCCTCGATCTGCTGGTACGAAGGCGAAGCGAACTCGACGAAGGGTCGAAGCGTCAGCTGGATGCTGTCGAGGAAATTGCCGATAGCCGGATTGCCCCCGGCCGCACTGATCGCTTCGAAACCGACATCGACAACACCCGAGGCTGCCGAATAGGTGAACTGGCCGCTGTAGTCTACCCAGCCATTGCCGGCTGCCCCCGTTCCACCCAGCGCACCGGAAGCCGCACCCAGGAAGGCAGTCACAGCAGTAGGATTGCCGTCGTTCGAAGTCGACATTCGCGCGATTGGAGTGCTGCCGATCCGGAATTCCATGACATCGGAAACGGTTGCGCTACCGCGCCCCTGATGACTCAGGCGCCAGCCGACCGTCTCGCCATTGACCATGCAGACGTCCTGTCGCAGCCGCGCGGGGTTGTAGGCATTGAGCTCGACGAATTGATTGCCGGCGCGGGACCGGAATCCCGCACTGCCGTTTGACCAAAACTCGACCGGCCGCCCTGTGGCAGTCGCGCCCGGGATGGCTGCGTTCTGGCAGGTCGTCGTGTTGAGCCCGCCGCGATTGGGATCGGTAGTGATCCAGCCTGGCACGACGGAATTGGTCACGATGCGTACACAACCCGCGGCATCCGCGGTGGAGTCCATCAGCGGCAGTTCGAAGCCGGTGTTGACCATCGTGCGCTGGACTTGGGCGTCGGCGCTCGTGCCGAATGTCAGGCTGGTCGCCGCAGCGAGGGCCAGCACGGCCTTGTGCCCCCAACTACGCAACCGAGACTGCCGAAAGCCGGGAAATCGCAGGATGGCCGCGACGTACCATCCCTTCTGCAGCTGATCCTGATGCCTTGCCTGTCGTCCTTGCACTGGCTCCACCCCCGGATGGATTCGCTGAAACGCTTCGGTTTTCTTCGGCCGCCATGGATGTTACATGCGAGTGCATTTTGCGTAACCACCCGTTGAGAAACCACTATTACAAGCGATAGTCAGCGCTCGCAGGCATCCACCGGTGAGTTCTCTGATTGACTCCTTTTTGGAGCAATTCACCGCGATCGGTGAATCGGCGAGCTTCTGGTCGAGGAATGTCCGGTTATTGACAATCAATCGGCGAGGACGGCAGGTAACAATGGGCTGAGAGTCGCCTCTCGACTACACCAAAGTATCCGACACTTTTCCGGAACGAACGGTCGGCAGACCGAGCCAGCACCACGGGGAAACTTCGCGAAGACGATCAGGCCGCAGCACGCGGCGCGCGCTGACGAAATTCGTTAGGCGTCACGCCAGTGATGCGACGGAACGCGAAGCAGAAACTCGATGGCGACGAGAAGCCCAACGAATAGGCCACCGCCTTGACGCTGTGATCGGACAGCAGCATGCGCTTGGCCAGTTCGATCCGCGTATTTGCGATGTGCTCGCCGAGCGAACAACCGCGGCTGGCGCGGAATCCGCGTGTCAGCTGCCGGACGGAAACCCGGCATAGCGCGGCCAGTTCGGTCAGCGTGGGTGCCGCGGTCACTTCGCGGAGGCGCTCGTCGATCAGACGCAGGCGCCAACCCGCGAGACCACTGCCCTTCTGCGTTTCGCTGATATTCGCGCAGTAGCGCGCCAGTTCGATCGACAGCTGACCGACGATCATCTCGACCAGTGCCTGGCTCGCGAATCCCGGGTGCCGCACTTCCTGCGCCAGCCGTAAGAGCAGGCTGCGCACGCAATCGTCCCGGATATCGAGGCTGGCCTGCAGCTGGCTGTCGGTCCACTCCAGTTCGTCGACACCCCAGCTGTCCAGTGCGTCCGGCTGCAGATGGCAAAGGATGGAGGTCTGCGACGAAGCGCCGTCACTGCGCGCCTGCAGGGTCTGACGCGGCGGCAGCAGGAAGACCTTGCCGAGTCGCTCGTAGCGATGCGGACTCCAGCGTTCGCGATAACATGCACGCGCGTTCTGCGGGCGCGGCGTGAGGCAGAGATCAAGCCAGTACGCATCGTCGTGACGCACGACATTGTCGGCCGGCTGCGTCATGTCGAAGCGAACGAGCTGCACGGTTGCCGCGGGCACGCGAATCTCGGCGCCGACTGTCATCGAAGCTGCTGCGGCAGTTCCCATGTCGTTCTCCTCCGATACTGGCGATCGGGTCCGCCCCCAGTATAGGTGATCAACACTGCTGTCTGTAGTACCATCCCGGCACCGGCGATCGACGATCGCGTGGCGCCAATCCCGTCAGATCCCGAAGAAGAAACTGCGCATGCCCAGCATCGTCGACCGCAACGAACTCCGCACCCACTGGCGCGCCCTGCTGGCAGCCAGCCTGGGCATGAGCGCCGGCATCGGCATCATCGGCTACGTCAATAGCGTCATTGCGCCCTACCTGCTCGCCGAATTCAGCTGGTCCAGAAGCCAGTTCGCGCTGGCGAGCGTCGTGACCCTGCTGACGATCCTGTGCATCCCGCTGGTCGGTCGTTGCACCGATCTGTTCGGCGTTCGCCGCGTCGCGGCCCTGGGTATCGTGGTATTTCCCGGCAGCTTTCTCGTGCTTTCGACGATGCAGGGCGACATCCGCCTCTACTTTGCGATGCTTGCCGTGCAGGCAATGTTCTGCACAACGACGTCGGCAACGGTCTACAGCCGGCTGATCGCGGAGAACTTCCGCGCCAGCCGCGGCTTCGCACTGGGCCTGATCGCTGCGGGTCCGGCAATCGTCGGCGCCATCGGCAGCCCTGCCCTCACCGCGTTCATCGACTGGGCCGGATGGCGCGCCGGCTATTTCGCGCTGTCGACGTTCTGCGCGCTGCTCGGGCTTGCCGCGCTGTTGCTGATGCCTGCACGGGCCGCAGCGAGCGCAGACCCCGCGGCGCGAGTGCAGCGCCGTGCGAGTGCGGACTACGCAGCGATCTTCCGCTCGGGGACATTCTGGATCATTGTCGCGTGCTCGATCCTGTGCAGCCTGCCGCATGCGTTGTCGGCGTCGCAGCTCAAGCTGATGCTGACCGATCATCAGCTCACGTCGACCCAGGCCGGCTTCATGGTGTCGGTGTTCGCCGGCGGGGTGATCGTCGCGCGCATCGTCTCGGGGCTCGCGCTCGACCGCTGGCCGGCTTATCTGGTTGCCGCCGTCGGCATGGGCATGCCCGTGTTCGGCCTGATGATCCTTGCGTCGGGCACACCGGATATCACCCTCGTCGGCGTCGCGGTGCTGCTGCTGGGAATGTCCTATGGCGTCGAGGGCGACATCCTGACCTACCTCGCCGCGCGCTACTTCCCGCTGGAGATCTACAGCACCGTGCTTGGGCTGCTGCTTGGCAGCGTCGGCGCCGCGATGGCGCTCGGTGCTGCGATCCTCAGTATCACGCTCGCGCAGACTGAAACCTATCGACTGTTCATGCTCATCTCCGCAGCCGGCGTCGTGCTCGGCTCGTTGAACTTTCTCTGGCTTCGAGGTCGATAAGCCGCCCAGGAACTGTTACCGCGGCCCGCGATGGGCATTGTGTCCCGGCATCGACACAGATCGGCGTTGTTGCGCGGCAGCGCCGCCGTGAAGATGGACTCTGACAACACGTCCGGAGTACCGCATGGCAAAGGGTCTGTTCGATCTGAGTGGCAAGGTCACCGTCATCACCGGCGGCAACAGCGGTCTCGGCCTGGGATTTGCCCGCGGCATCGCCAAGCAGGGCGGCAGCCTTGCGATCTGGGCGCGCAATGCGGAGAGGAACGCCGCGGCCAAGCGCGAACTCGAGGCGTACGGCGTCAAGGTGACAACGCATCAGGTCGACGTTTCCTCCGAACAGCAGACGATCGCCGGCTACGAGGAAGTGATGAAAGCCTTCGGTCGCGTCGACTGCGTGATTGCAAATGCTGGCCTGCCGCCACCGCAGACGCGATCGATGCTGGATCTGTCGACCAGGGACTTCCAGAGCTTTCTCGATGTCAGTCTCACCGGCGCGTACCTGACGCTGCGCGAAGGCGCGCGACTGATGGTCAGGCGCGCCGAAGCCGGTGAACCCGGCGGCTCGCTGGTGTTCTGCGGCAGCCTGTCAATGTTCAAGGGTCTCGCCGGCAAGCCGTCGTATGCCGGTGCGAAAGGCGGCATGGGCGCGATCGTGCGCTCGATGGCGGTCGAGTTCGGCAAGTACGGCATCCGCGCCAACTCGATCGCGCCGGGCTACGTGAAAACCGGCATGACCGGCGAAGGCGAGCTGAGCCCGCTCGACAAATTCATGCTGATCAAGAACGCGATTCCACGTCCGGGCACCATGGCCGACTTCGAAGGCGTCGCCGCCTACCTGGCGAGCGATGCGTCGTCGTTCCACACCGGCGACACGCTGACGATCGATGGCGGCTGCATGGTGATGCTGTGAGGCACTACCTCCTGATGGCCACACAAACCCCGTTCGCATCGAGTGTCGCGCGCAACGCGCGCGGTGTATCGAGATTCCGCAACCTTCGCGCTACTGTCTCGATACACCGTGCCTGCGGCACGGCACTCGACAAGAACGGAGTTTTGCTGCTCCGTCAGCAACAACAACTCTGAGGAGTGTTCAGTGGGCAAGATCCTCAACATCCACGGCGTCGACGACATTCGGCTCGATGCGATCGACACGCCACGTCCGGGCGCAGCCGACGTCGTCGTCCAGGTCAAGGCCTGCGGCATCTGCGGCAGTGATCTCAGCTACATCAGGATCGGCGGCATCCACCGCAAGCCCGATGGCGTGACGCCGCTCGGCCACGAAGCGGCCGGTCAGGTCATCGCGGTCGGCGATGCGGTCAAGGGCGTCAGCGTCGGCCAACGCGTCGTGATCAATCCGATGATGACGCAAAGCTACATCGGCAGCGGCGGCCCCGAGGGGGCCTTCACCGAAACGCTGCTGGTACGCGATGCGCGTATCGGCGACAGCCTGCTGCCGATTCCTGACAGCCTGCCGTACGAGATCGCCGCGCTGACCGAGCCGCTCGCGGTCGCGCTGCATGGCGTCAATCGCGCGCAGGTCAAGCCGGGCGACAAGGTCGTCGTCTTCGGCTGCGGGCCGATCGGCCTGGGCA
>JALYJV010000320.1 GCA_030775105.1 Pseudomonadota bacterium
GCTTTGGTGCCACCGAGCGTGGGCGTCTGAGCGTCGCCTATACGCAGATGATCAGCACTCAGTTGATGCCGGCGTATACGCGCCTGCGTGATTTCCTGCGTGACGAATACCTGCCGGAGTCGCGCAGCACGGTCGGGCTCGATGCGCTGCCGGATGGCGCAAGCTGGTATGCATTCAATGTGCGCAGCATCACGACGACAGATCTGACGCCGGCTCAGATCCACCAGATCGGTCTGGACGAGGTCGCACGCATCCACAAGGAAATGCGCCGCGTCATCGGTGAGCTGGGCTTCAAGGGCGACCTGCAGGCGTTCTTCAAGTTCCTCGCGGAGGACAAGAAGTTCCAGTATCCGACCGAGCAGGCCCTGCTCGATCACTACAACAGCCTGCGCGCGCGCGTCGATGCTGGCGCCGACAAACTGTTCTCGACGCGGCCCAAAGCCGGTTTCGAGATCCGCCCGGTCGAAGCGTTCCGTGCCAAGTCTGCCGCCGGTGGTTCTTACCAGCGGCCGAGCGAGGATGGCTCACGCCCCGGCATCTTCTACGTCAACACCTATGACCTGCCGAGCCGCAGCACCTGGGACAGCGAAGACCTTTATCTTCATGAGGCGATTCCGGGACATCATTTCCAGCTCGCGATTCAGCAGGAACTGAAGGGCATCCCCGCGTTCCGGCGCTTCGGCAGCATCACCGCCTTCATCGAAGGCTGGGGCTTGTACGCCGAAACGCTTGGAAAGGAGCTTGGTGTTTACACCGATCCGTACTCGTACTTCGGCTATCTGCAGAACGAACTGTGGCGCGCGATCCGTCTGGTCGTCGATACCGGCCTGCACAGCAAGCAGTGGACGCGTGAGCAGGTGATCCGCTACATGCTCGACAACTCCGCATCGAGCGAGACCCAGGCCGTCGCCGAAGCCGAGCGCTACATGGCGATTCCCGGGCAGGCCCTTGCGTACAAGATCGGCCAGCTCAAGATCAGCGAACTGCGAGCACGGGCGGAGCAGAAGCTCGGCAAGAAGTTCGACATCCGCGGCTTCCATGCCGAAGTGCTCAAGGACGGCGCGATCCCGCTCGACGTGCTCGAACAGAAGATCGATCGCTGGATCGCCGACCAGACCCAGCACTGAATGGAAGATTTTCTCGACATCACTCCGGCGATCCAGTTGCCGCTGCGCGAGATCGAGTTCACCGCGATCCGCGCACAGGGTGCCGGTGGGCAGAACATCCACAAGACTTCGAGCGCGGCGCAGTTGCGCTTCGATTCGGCCGCATCGTCGCTGCCGGATGAATGCAGGCAGAGGCTGCTGGAGCTGCGCGATCAGCGCATCAACGCCGACGGTGTGGTCGTGATCAAGGCGCAGCGCTTCCGCAGCCTGGAGCAGAACCGGGAAGATGCGCTGCAAAGGCTGGCCGAACTGATCCGCAAGGCGGCATTCGTGCCGCGCGCGCGCAAGCCAACGAAGCCGACCCGCTCGTCGCAGCGCAAGCGGGTGGACGAGAAGACCCAGCGCGGGCGGGTCAAGGCGCTGCGAGGGCGGCCCACTGACTGAGCCGGCCGATCTGTTCACCAGCGCGGACTACCTGGAGCCGCTGAGCCTCAGCGGCTGCGTCGGCTCCGGCAGTGGCTGGACGCCGGCACCGCTGCGGTTGTCGGATGGTGCGCAGGCGCCGTGCTATCTGAAGACCCATTCCTGGGGTGAGTTCGTCTTCGATTTCCAGATCGCCCAGGCCTACGAGCAGCAGGGCCTCGTGTACTACCCGAAGCTGGTCTGCTGCGTGCCGTTCACGCCGGTGCCGGGGCCGCGCCTGCTCGCTGCTGACGATGCTGGCCGCCACGCGCTGGCCGAGGCCCTGCTCACGCACGCCAAGCAACTGTCCGCTTCCAGCGCGCATGTGCTGTTTCCAGCGTCCGCCGATGTTGCAGTGCTTCATGCGCAAGGCTGGTTGCAGCGCGAGCAGATGCGCTATCTGTGGCGCAACCGCGGCTACGCCGATTTCGATGCTTTTACGGACGCACTGTCATCGAAGCGGCGCAAGAACATCCGCCGCGAGCGCAAACGGATTGCTGCGGCCGGATTCGACATCGGCTGGGCGCGCGGCGACGCATTGACCGCTGCCGAGTGGCGCAGCGTCGGCGAGCTGTACGCGAGCACCTACCGGGCCCGTGGGCAGGCCCCGTATCTGAATCTAGAGTGCCTGCAGCTTTGGGCTGCGCGACTCGGCGAGCGCATGCAGTTCTGCCTCGCGCGGCGCGAAGGCGAGCTTTGTGCGATGGCTTTTTTCTTCCGCGACGGCGCCACGCTGTACGGGCGGCATTGGGGGGCCAACGTTGATGATCCGCTGCTGCACTTCGAGCTGTGCTACTACCGCGGCATCGAATGCGCAATTGCACACCGCCTGCACTGCTTTGACGCGGGCGTGCAGGGCGAGCACAAGCTGCTGCGCGGCTTCGATCCGGAGCGTGCGTACTCGATGCACCATTTCCAGCATCGACGCCTGCATCAGGCGGTTGCGCGCTACTTCGCCCACGAACGCGAGGCATTGGCGGGTCAGATCGCCGCGTTCGCGGCGCACAGCGCGTATCGGGAATCCTGATTGCAGACCAGCGTTGGCAGCCAAATCCCTGTAGTCGCGGTAGCCCGGTTTCGCCGTAAGGCGAAGCCGGGGAGCCTGCGCTGCGCAGTCCGGGCTTCCCGGCTCCTCGCGGAACCGGGCTACTCAGCTTGAGGAATACAGTCCACTAGCCTTGCTCCGGCCAGCTCAACAGCGCCAGCGCGGCAATGGTTGCTGACACCAGCGCGAGCCAGCCGGCGAAGTTGAGCTCCCCCGCAGCCAGGCCGAGCAGCGCAGCCACTGCGAGCAGCGCAGCGAGGGCCATCTCGATCTGCTGTCCCACCGGCCAGGTCGAAAACCGAAGCTTCAGTTTTCCTGCGTGCACGCGCCAGATCAGCAGCGCAACGACGCCGGCAATCACGACAAGGAGCAGTAGGCGGATCATGTTCAGTAGTGGGGTGGCACTTCGTCCTCAGCGCCACCTTTCTGCTCGTTCTCGACACCGCGGGCAATGCGGTTCGCGAGTTCGCGGCAGACGCGCTCCAGTCTTTCGATCTGCTGGCCCTGCTCGGCGATGATGGCGTTGAGATCCTGCAGCGTCGCTTCCTGGTAAGCGAGGCGGGTTTCCAGTTCGATGAGGCGGTCTTCCATCTGCGGTCTTCCGTATCTATCGGCGTTACCAGCGCAACAGGATCGAGCCCCAGGTCATGCCACCGCCGACACCTTCGAGCAGCACCAGATGGCCGGGCTGTATGCGGCCATCGCGCACGGCCTTGTCGAGCGCCAGTGGCACCGAAGCCGCCGAAGTATTGCCTTGCTGGGCGACGGTCGTGACCACGCGATCGCGCGGTACCTTCATTTTGTCGGCCGTCGCGTTGATGATGCGCAGGTTCGCCTGGTGCGGGACGAACCAGTCGAGATCGGTGCCCTTGAAGCCATTGTGATCGAGGGCCTCGCGCGAACATTCGTCGAGGACGCGGACGGCGAGCTTGAACACGGCCTGACCATCCATTTCCAGGAACGGATTGCCGCGCACCTTGCCTTCGGCGATGCCGCCGGCAACGCGCAGGATGTGGCCATAGCTGCCGTCCGAATGCAGATGGCTGGAGTAGATGCCGGGCTGGTCCGACTGCTTGATCACGACCGCGCCGGCGCCGTCGCCGAACAGCACGCAGGTACGGCGGTCATTCCAGTCGAGCAGGCGCGAAAACACTTCGGCGCCGACGACCAGCGCACAGCGATGCGCGCCGCTGGCGACGAACTTGTCGGCAACAGCGAGCGCGTAGATGAAGCCGGTGCACACGGCCTGCACGTCGAACGCCGCACCCTGCTTGATGCCGAGCTTGTCCTGCAGGATGCAGGCGGTCGATGGGAAGACCATGTCCGGCGTCGTCGTGGCGACGACGATCAGGTCGATGTCGGCCGGCCCGACGCCGGCGGACTCCATCGCGCGCTGGGCGGCCTTGAGGGCGAGGTCGCTGGTCAGTTCGCCGTCGGCGGCGACGTGACGCGCTTCGATGCCGGTGCGCGAAACGATCCACTCATCGCTGGTCGAAATCCGCGACTCCAGCTCCTGATTGGTGACGATGCGGTCCGGCAGATAGCTGCCGGTGCCGATGATTTTCGAGTAGGTCATTGATCAAGCTTAGCCGAATCGGCCCGGATGGCCGACGGGGCGGTCCTAATCAGTATTCCGGCGGGGCGGCAGCGACTATCATTGGGCCATGAAAACGACACCGATCTTGAAGTGGTTTGCACTCGGCCTGCTGATATGTGCGCCGGCATGGATTTCAGTCGCCGAGGCGACGACCGAGCCTGCCGATTTCACCGGCATTGTCGCGGCGCATAACCAGTCGCGCAGCGCGCTGGGTCTGCGACCGCTGCGC
>JALYJV010000321.1 GCA_030775105.1 Pseudomonadota bacterium
GCTGATGGCCGCAGGCTTGCCGCCGATGGCCGCGGCCGCATTGCCGGTGGGCGCGATGGCTCCGGATTATCTCGGAAAATCCCGCTCCGGTGAGCCGGTGACCGTATCGGCCATGGCAGGCAAGCCGGTCATCGTCACGTTCTGGGCCAGCTGGTGCGCGCCATGCCTGCAGGAAATGCCGCTGCTTGAAGCCTTGCAGCAGAAACTCGGCCGCGAGCGGATCGAGGTTGTGGCCGTCAACTGGGGAGAGGGCCAGGATAGATACCGGCAGATCCTCGGCCAGTTGAGCCAGGTGCAAATGACCCTGACGCATGACCGCCACCAGCTGATCGGCCGGACCTACGAGGTCAGCGAAATTCCGCAGCTTTACCTGATTGGCACTGATGGTCGCATCGCCTATCAGAGCAAGGGCTACTCGCTGGAGAGCGCGCAGGGTTTGCTCGATGCGCTCAACGGCATGCTGCAGCGGAATGATCCCTAGTCATCCTTGCCGAAAGGCAGCTCCAGACCGATGCCGACCTCGTAGGAACCTTCGCGAGGCAGTGCCGGATCGATCTTCGGCCAGGTATAACCAACACTGAGTTCGCCGTAGAGCTTGTCCGTGATCAAAGGCTGACGATAGGTTGCGCGACCGCCGTATTCGAAGAGCGGTTCCGGTGCCTTGCTGTCACCGGTAATGAAAACCTGATACGCCATGCCGCGGCCCTTGGCCAGGTTCTGGTAAATCGTTGCCGAGTTCGACCAGTCAATACCGGTGTTGGCTTCGGTCGTCGTGCCGATGCTGGTCAGGCGCAGCAGCAATTTCGGCGATAGCACGAGAGAGTAGTTTGCGCCCAGCGTGACGCCGACGCCGTCGCGGGTCTGCCAGAACGGTGTCAGGCGCAGATAGGCCACACTGTCCGGGTCCGAATACAGCGTGTAGTGCAGGCGCGAACGCAGGAAAACACGGGGCTCGCTGAGGCTTGAGGCGCCGACGCGAAAATCGACGTTCACGCGTTTCGAGCCCGGCAATGAGTAACCGAGTCCGGCCAGCCATTCGTCGCGATCGTCGATCTTCGGCAGCTGCGAGCTGAGAGAGAAGCGCTCGACACGGTCACTGATGAAGTCGCTCTGGTCCTCGCGGCCGAAGAAGGCCGAGGTATGGCCCTTGAGCGATGGCAGCTTGAGCCTGACCCGCAGACGGACCTTGGTCTCGAAGTCTTCGAATTCGGAATAGCTTTCCGATACTGAAAGGTATCCGCTGGTATTGCGTGCGGACTCGATATCGGCCTCGTCGGTAAACAGGCCGTCGAGCCAGAGTGCTGTCTTGCAGCCGGTTTCCTCGAGCATGATGCGGGTGTCGTCGACGAATTCCGGCGTGTCGGCGCTTGCGCTGACGTCGACGCTCTGCGCGCAAGGGTGTTCCGGTTCTGGTTTGCTCGGGCCCGTCGATGCGCAGGACGTGAGCAGCGCGACGCCGGCCAGCAGCACGGATCGACTGGACGCGGCGCTCAGGCGCCAACCATGGCTTCCAGCCTCATGCATCAATGCGACCTCCGGGAGGAAACCACAATGGCCGCGCGCTGCGGCGCGGAGTGGTCATTATCGTACTCTTGCCGTGGGTATTCACTCAGGTCAAGTCAGCGGCCAGCAAGGCAACATCTGCTGGCATCAAAAAACGAGAAGGGGCCCCAGATGAGAACTAGCGTGAGCGCGGTCGCTGCCGGTGCACTGTTGTGTGGATGCGCAACCATGGGGACGCCTGTCGAAGTGCCAGCGCCCGGCGCGAACAATCCGCTGATGTCAGCCAGTACGCTGCCGTATGAGTATCCGCCGTTCGATCTGATCCGTGACGAGCACTTCGCGCCGGCTTTCGAAGCGGGCATGCGCGAGCAGCTCGCCGAGATCGAGGCGATTGCCGGCAATCCGGCCCCTGCGAGTTTCGAAAACACCATCGTCGCGATGGAGCGCAGCGGCGCGCTGCTGAACCGTGTGTCAGCCGTGTTCTATAACCTGGCCGCGTCCAACACCAATCCGCAGATCCAGGCGATCCAGGCTGAGATGGCGCCCAAGCTCGCTGCGCACAGCGATACGATCCTGCTCAACGCCACCTTGTTTGCACGCGTGGAAAGTCTGTACACGCAGCGCCAGACCTTGGGTCTGGATGCAGAGTCTCTGCGGCTGTTGGAGCTGCAGCGCCGTGATTTCGTCCGCGCGGGCGCACAGCTCTCTGCGGAGAAGCAGACCCAGATGCGCAGCATCAATGCCGAGCTCTCTGCACTGACGACCCGATTCCAGCAGAGCCTCCTGAAGGACACGAACGATTCGGCGGTTGTCCTCGACAGCGTCGAGGAACTCGATGGCTTGGCCCCCGACGCGATTGCTGCTGCAGCAGAGGCGGCCAAGGCGCGCGGGCTGGAAGGCAAGTGGCTGCTGGGTCTGCAGCTGCCGACGGTGCAGCCAGCGCTGTCATCGCTGACCGACCGTGCGGTGCGTGAGCG
>JALYJV010000322.1 GCA_030775105.1 Pseudomonadota bacterium
CCTTGAGGGGTGTCGACATGAATATCGATGGATGCGCCTTCAGATACGCGTGCAGGCTCGTCGTACCCGATTTCTGGGCGCCAATGATGAGGAAGTTTGGAATCGGGGGACTCATGTGCAGCCTTCAGGAACCGCTGGTTGATGAACGCGCACGCAATACAAGCAGTGGACGCGTGGAATATCCGGCTACAGCGCTGGAATAGCGAACTTCCTCAGAGAGTTCGAGCCCCGTTGACTCGGCAAGCTGCTTGATGGACTCCATGTCGCCGCAGTCCGCGGCATGCAGCACGATCTCACCGTTGGCCGGCTCGACAATCCGCGCCATCTCCCTCATCAGTGCCGCACTGCCTTCGGCAGTCGCATCAAATGCGAGGCAGGCCACTAGAGAATGAGAACCGTCGCCAATCTTCAGGGCGCCGCCTTCGGCAAGTGCTTGCATGCACTCGTCATGACGCAGTTCGCGCCCGACAAACAGTGCGTTCCATTTGGCGGAAAATGCCTGCAGCGGACCGATCATGAGCGCCTGCAGCTTGCGGTATGTCGAGGTCCCGTCCGCCAGATAGCGATACAGGCTGCGATGCTCGGGCAAGGATAGGCACTGGGGGCAAGCGGCCTCCGTGCCTGCAAACTGCTCGCCCGACCATTCACAGACGCTGCAGAACCGGACCGTCCCCCCGGCGATGCGATCCAGCAACGGCAGGTCGATCAGGCGCGGTGGATGTATCACCCGGACCGACTCGTCAACCCGCGACCACAAGTCGGGGCGGGTCTTGTTGTACAGGGCCAGCATTCCGGGAATCTGCCCGAGCTGCCAGCCTTTGGCCTCGACGTAGTAGCTGAACTCGACATCGGTGTAGGCGTGCGGAACGGCATCGCTGAATCCGCCGATCTCATCCAGCATCCGGCGGCGCATGATGAACAGGCCACCCTGCACGTGATGGAACATTCTTGATGTATTCGTCGCTGCAAATTCCGGCTCGCGGAAGCGAGGAAACTCTCTGATGCTCGGATAGTCCGCACCGGTCATGTAGCTCGGGCTGTAACACAAGGTGCCGCCGACACCGACCTGCGGATGTTGGTCCATGTAGCTGACCAGCTCAGTCTCCCATCCCTCGGCCAGCACGAAGCCTTCCTTGCCGCACAGATAGATCACATACGGCGCCAGCCCCTGCGCCACCGCCGCATTGGTCCCGGGGCCGACAAACGAATTCTGCCGCCGATACACGACCGTAACGTTGTCATGCGCGCATTGCAGCGCGCACAGAAAACGCACGACCTCGTCGGCGCTGGCGTTGTCGCAGATCGTCAGGTGAAACGGCGTTCTCGTATACGCGAAGATCCGGCGAACGACCTCGCGCAGCTCCGGAAGATTGTTCCAGCTAACGATCACCAGATCGACTGGCGTGTCCGACCAAACCCGCTGCAGCACGCTCGCAAGCTTACCGACATCGTGGCGCGATACTGCTGCCTGCCGCGCAGCCTGCGTCATCGCGCTGACCGACTCGGCGTCGAGCGCGAAAAACCTGAGAATTCCCTCAGCGAGTGCCGCGGGGTCCGCCGGCTTTACGACAATGCCGGTCAGTCCGTCCACGACGAGATCGGGAATGCTTGCGATACTGGTTGTGATGACTGGCGTGCCACAGGCCATCGCTTCAACGACAGCAGTGGGGATGCCGTCCATATCGCCGCTGTCGGTCCGCACCGACGGGCAGGCGAACAGATCGTGCTGGTGCATGACTTCGGCGACCTGTGCCGCTCCGTTCAATGCGCCCTTGAACTGGATGTTGGTGATCGCGTGCTCGTCGACCAGCGCGCGCAGCGCGGCTTCCTCCTCGCCGTAGCCGTAGAGATTGAACTCGATGTCCTCGGCTTCCAGCGCCTTAGCGGCGAGAACCAGATAGCGCAGCCCTTTCTTCTCGGTAAATCGGTGAATCGCGCAGACCCGCTTCCGTTCACCAGCGGCGCGCACGCGCGGCGCAATGAATTTGAACTGTGAGGGATCGATCGCATTGGGATTGATGATGATCTTTGCCGCCGGCACACCGCGCTCGATCAGGTAGTCGCGATGGAAGCGCCCAAGCACGAACACGGCGCGGCACCACTTCGACGCCGACAGTTCACCGACCCGATTCCGTCGGTCGTTCTCGTACTTGAAGATGTCCTGCGCGTGGGCAATGAACGTGAACGGAATCTGGGCGCGCTCGCAGGCCGGCCATACCATTTCAGTGACGGTCGGATAGGTGAAATGCGCATGCACGATCGTGCGGCCGTCCTGCTGCAGGCGTTCGGCCAGCTCATTGGCAGTGGCGACCTGCTGCCAGGTGATCGGAAAATCGGGTGCGAATCCCGCATGCGGCGATTGCCGGCAGTACACACGCACATCGGCGCCACGCGCCACCAGTTCGCGAAGCTCGTTGAGCACGAAGGTTTCCGACGGCACCGGGAAATGCCAGCAGAAGTAAGCAAGCCGCTGCGCCTGCAACACCGCCTCCTGTGCCCTGGAATAGCGGAACGCGGGCACGACGACGTCCCGCTTGCCGTCATCGGCGCGCTCGGCATGCGCGGCGAGGATCGCTGCATAGGCATCGTTGAGCGCCTTCGCACCGTGCGTGCGCGCATATCGGCTCGCGATATGCGTGCGCCCAACCTCGCCCATCGTCGCGATGGATTGCGGATCGGCGCACAGCTGACGTAATGGCTCGATGGCGGCTTGCCACTGACCATACGGAATCACGAAGCCGGACTGACCCTGCTGCACCAGATCCTTGACGGCACCGAGGTCGTAGACGATCGCCGGTCGCCGCGCAGCCAGACCTTCAGCCACGGTTCGCCCGAAGGACTCGGCGAAGTGCGACAGACTCATCACGATGTTGATCTTGGCCAGCGCCGCCGCCGGCGAGTCCTGGTAGCCGACGAATTCCAGATTCGCCGGAAGCTCACCGGCCTGCTGCCGCTGCTCGAGGATGCGGACCTGTTCGTTATGCGGACCGATCAGCCGGAAGCGCAGCTGCGGCAGCTCAGTCGCGCAGGCGCGCGCCAGTTCGGCGAATTCATGAAGGCCCTTCTTGAGAATGTTGCTGCTGATCAGGCCGACGTAAATCCGCCGGGGATCAACCGGATTCGGCAGATCGAGGCACTCGAGGTCAAAAGTGTTGGGCACCACAAACGTGTGGCCAGGTTTGGAAAACTCAGCCGCGCTGTGCGGGGAGTTCGCGATGATGTAATCGCTGCGCTCAACGACCTCGCGGATGATGTCGGCTGGCGCAAGGCCGATGCGCTGGCTGATCCATTGATCGGCGACCACGCTTTCGCGGACATGGGTCGCGCTCGGAATGCCGAGGCGTTGCACGGCCAGCAGGGGTTCGCAGTTGGTGATGGTGTTGACATGGACCAGTGCTATCCGTCGCTGCAGCAGCCACGCGCGGATCGCGGCGACTACCGCCAGATCGGGATCGCGATCCACGGCCCAGGTCTGGCCGGGGATGTGCGCCACTTCGGTTGCGAAGCGGGCGACTATGTCGATGTAGGCCTGATCGCGCCGCGGCACCACGACGTGAACGTTGTAGGGTCCGTCGGCAAGCATCTCGAGCAGATCGAGGAAGCTGCGTTCACCACCGAACAGCTGCGCGGATGCTGCATGCGCGAACAGCGCGACATTGTGGAAATCCGTGCACGCAGGGCGCGCGCCAGCAAAGATTTCGACGTCCGCCGGCAACCGCATCTGCGCCGGATCGGCCGGCAGCCAGGGCGACTTTTCCGCTTGTGGCGTCCCCGGTCGACGTTCGTACAGACCCCAGCCGAGATAGTGCTCCAGCGGATT
>JALYJV010000323.1 GCA_030775105.1 Pseudomonadota bacterium
GGTGAACTGCAGGCTGCAATGCCTGCAAGGAGTGGAAAGGCATTTCGCATGCATCTGCTGCCGGTTCCCGATGCGCCAAGCCCACCAGGCAGTCACCGCAGCGCTCGTTGCCTCCTCGCTTTCGGCACTGCCTTCGTCGACGCTTCATATGCACCGGATCCGGCAGCCCGCAGAATGCGGCGGAAGGTCGGGCATTCCATGTGACTCGGGGCGGGGCAGGCGGCGGCATGCACGAGACCGTCGCGCATGGCACTCAGCTTGCGGATCGTCTGATCGAGCTCGGTCGCTTTGGCGGCAAGCATCTGCCGGTTGATCCGCGGCTTTCTTGCCGACGTGAACATCTGCGCGATCTCGCCGAGTGTGAATCCCGCAGCCCTTCCCAGGGCAATCAGGGCCAGGCGCTCCAGCACGGTGGAGGCGAACACCCGGCGCAGGCCATTTCTGCCGACGGCGGCGATCAGGCCTTTCTCTTCATAGAAACGCAGGGTGGATGCGCTCAGACCGGACTGCCTGGCCACTTCCCCGATATCGAGTTCCCGCATGCACTTGACTTCAAGTCGACTTGAAGTTGCATGCTGTGGCTTCGATGCCCGAAAGACAAACGATGGGAGCAGGCGATGAGTTCAGAAGCGCAGAACGAGCAATCGGCGTTGTGGAACGGCGTGGCAGGGCGTGGCTGGGTCGAGGCGCAGGTGTTTCTTGACCAGCTGTTCATGCCCTTCGAGCAGATGCTGGTTGCCGCGGCAGCGGAGAGGCCACGCGACGGCGTGCTCGACGTTGGCTGCGGCACGGGCGCAACGACGCTGGCGGTGGCGCGACAGCCCGGGATCAGCGGCCGCTGCACCGGTGTCGACATCTCGGAGCCGATGATCGACGCTGCCCGCGCCAGTGCCGGACGCGAAAGCCTGCCGGCGACCTTCATCTGTGCAGACGCGCAACATCATGCGTTTGCGCCGGCGAGCGTCGATCTGGTCATTTCGCGCTTCGGCGTGATGTTCTTCGAGGATCCGGTCGCGGCCTTCGGCAACCTGCGCCGCGCCACGCGGGACGGCGGCGAGCTGAAGCTCGTCGTTTGGCGCGGACCCGAGGAAAATCCGTTCATGACGCTGGCCGAGCGTACGGCGGCGCCGCTGTTGCCGGGGCTTCCCAGGCGCGAACCGGGTGCGCCGGGGCAGTTCGGCTTCGCCGATCCGCAACGGGTGCGCGGTATCCTCGAAAGCAGCGGCTGGCACGCGATCGATATCGCGCCGGTCGATGTGAGCTGCAGCTTTCCCGAATCGGAGCTGACGATGTACCTGACCAGACTCGGCCCGCTGGGTCGGGCACTGCCGGAAGTGGTGGAGCCCCTGCGTTCGCAGGTCGTCGATGCGGTGCGGGCCGAGTTCGAATCTTCCTACGTGCAGGACGGCGAGGTGTGGTTCGGCGCCTCGTGCTGGATGGTCAGTGCGCGGGCGGGATGATGATCACACCTGAACCCGTCGCATCGAGCGCCTGCCATGCGGGTGTCGGCTGATCCCGGGATTTGCTGCGGTGTCTCGATGCACCGCGCTCCGCGCGTCACTCGGCGCGAACGGAGTTTTCGTATGGCCCTGAGAATGCCTAGCCGGCTTTTCCATTCCGCTGCGCATACCACGCCACCGCATCCCTGATGGTTTCAGCGATCGGCCGCGGATTCCAGTGGAGCTCGCGGCGCGCCTTGCCGCTGTCCATGGCCTGGAAGATGTTCGACAGCATCACGGCGTCGGTGCTGGCGAGATAGTCCTTGCGACCGGTGAGCTTGAAGAAGCGCTCGATGATCCACACCACGCCGTACGCGAGAGAACGTGGAATGATCATCGGTGGCTTGTGGCCGCCCAGCGCCGCAGCCTGCGAGTAGAAGTCGAGGTTGCTGATGAATTCGTTGGCGATGATGTAGCGCTCACCGCTGCGGCCATGCTGTTCGGCGAGCAGCGCCGCTTCGGCAACGTCGCGGATGTCGACCGTGGGTGCGCCAGCGTTCATCGCTGCGCGGACTTGTCCGCTGGCCATCTGCCAGAGCATGTGTCCGTGCGGCGTCGGCTGGTAGTCGTCTGGACCGTAGGTGTTGGCGATGCACAGCGCGACACCGGGCAGTTGCTTCTCGCGGCAGTAGGCCAGGAAGCGGTTCTCGGCTTCGAGGCGGGCGAGGATGTACGGCGGGGCGCGATCGTGCCAGTTGAACGGGATGTCTTCAGTCACCGGGCCGTCGGGATTGATGCCGAGTGTGCCCATCGTGCTGGTGAAGATGAAGCGCTCGACGCCGCAGGCGAGTGCCGCATCCATCGAATTGACCAGACCATCGACGTTGTTGCGGTAGATCGGCGTGGTATCGGTCAGCCAGAAGCGCGGGTCGACCACGCTGTGGAATACCGTGCCGCAGCCTTGCATGGCCTGCCTCAGTGACGCGGGGTCAAGCACGTCACCGTAGTGGATCTCTACCGGCAGGCCCTCAAGCGCGGCCTGCCCGCTGGATTGGCGCAACAGCACGCGGACCTTGCGGCCGCGGTGGACCAGCAGTCGGGTGATGTGGCTGCCGACGAAGCCGCTCGCGCCGGTGACCAGTACGGGCTTGTCGGAATTGCTGGGCATGAGCGCCTGATGGTGGGGAAGCAGACCGGAGCCCGATTCTAGTAACGCAATTGCTACGTCGCATGACCAGGGCTGCAGACGATCTTGTCTGCCTCGACTGGGCAGGCACCCGGCAGGGCGTGTTTGCTATCGTCGATCTGCCCAGCTTGTGTACGCCTGCCACCAGATACGCCATGAACGACATCGACGCGATTCGCGAGATCGAAGCCATCAAGCAGCTCAAGGCGCGCTACTGCCGCTTCCTCGACGCCAAGGACTGGGCGGCCTGGCGGAGCCTGTTCACGGACGGTTTCGTCAGCGACACGATCGAATCGGGCGGCAGGCTGATCACCGGAGCCGACGAGTTCGTGGCCTTCGTGCGCAAGATGCTTGGCGCGCCGGGCCGGACCACCGTGCACCACATCCATGCGCCCGAGATCGTGCTGGACTCGCCAACTGCGGCGCACGGCATCTGGGCGATGGAAGATATCGTCCGCTTTGTACCCGGACTCAATCTGCGCGGCTACGGTCACTACGATGAGACTTACGAGAAGATCGGTGCCGCCTGGCAGATCAAGTCATCGAAGTTGACGCGACTGCGCATGGATCTGGTCACGCCGTTCTTCTCGGTGAAACTGCCCGCTCGACGCAGGCAGTGAGAGGAAATCGTCTTGGCTCCAGGCCAGCGATCGTGGCTATTCGCAGGCCTTCCGGAACGCGCCCTGCAGTTCATCAGGACCGACGTCGCGCACATGCGTCGCCAGCGACCACGTGTGACCGAACGGGTCTTCGAGCACGCCGTAGCGGTCGCCCCAGAACATGTCTTCGACGGGCATCTTGACCGTCGCACCCGCCTTGACCGCCTGGGCGAAGGCGGCGTCGACGTCCTTGACATAGACATGGATGGTGACCGGCGAGCCTTTGAGTGCCTTCGGGCTCAGTACACCATGCTCAGGCATTTCGTCGACCAGCATCACGCATGAATCGCCGATACGGATGCTCGCGTGCATCAGGCGGCCGTCGGGCCCCGGCAGACGCGCTTCCTCCTTTGCATCAAACGCCGCCTTGTAGAACTCGATGGCCCTGGCGGCGCCGGCACACACCAGATGCGGTGTCACGCTGTGCATGCCGTCCGGAATGGATTTGACCTTGGACATTTTCTGACTCCTGTTTTGCGGATAGGTCCCCTTGGTCGAACGGCTGCAGCGCATATCGACAGCCTTTTTCAGCGGGCATCCCAATTCTTGACCGGTATCATGGCCGCAGGATGAATTGCCGATGACGCTCTACAAAACCTACGCCGCCGAACTGTCGGAGATGATCGAGTCCGGCGCCTTGATCGCCGGGCAGCGCATGCCCTCGGTGCGCGAAGCGAGTCGTCACCGCGGGCTCAGCGCGGCAACGGTGCAGAAGGCCTATCACTGGCTGGAGGCGCGAGGTCTGATCGCTGCGCGCCTGCGCTCCGGCTACTACGTGAGCCGCAAGGCGCAAGCCTTGCCGTCGCAGCCGACAGCGTCGCGTTCCGCGCTGCAGTCGACCGTCGTCAGGAAAGGCGATCTGATCTTTGAGGTGCTCGATGCGGTGCAGCAGGGCCTCGTCGTGCCGCTGGGATCGGCCTTCCCGAGTCCGTTGCTGTTCCCGCTGCAGCGTCTGTACCGCTCGCTGAACCGCAGCGTGCGCGATCTTGATCCCTGGCGCACGGTCACCGATCTTTCGCCGGGCAATGCCGATCTGCGCCGCCAGATCGCGCTGCGCTATCACATCGACGGCATGGAGATCGCGCCGGACGAACTGGTCATCACCGATGGCGCGATGGAGGCGCTGAATCTGTGCCTGCAGGCGGTGACGCGGCCGGGGGATGCCGTCGTCATCGAGTCACCGACGTTCTACGTTGCGCTGCAGGCACTGGAGCGGCTTGGCTTGCGTGCGATCGAAGTCGCAACGCATCCGGCCGAAGGGATCGATCTCGACGCCCTGGATACCGTGCTGAAACGGAATCGCCCGGCGGCGTGCTGGTTGATGCCCAATTTCCAGAACCCGACCGGCGCGCTGATGCCGGAAGACAGGAAGCAGCGCCTGGTTGACTTGCTCGAGCGGCATGGTGTGCCGCTGATCGAGGACGATGTCTACGGCGAGTTGTATTACGCACCCATGCGACCGAAGCCGGCGAAGGCCTTCGACCGCACAGGCAATGTGCTGCACTGCGGCTCGTTCTCGAAATGCCTCGCGCCCGGTTACCGGATCGGCTGGGCCGCGCCGGGGCGCTACGCCGGCGCGGTTCGTCGCCTCAAGCTCGGCACGACCCTGTCCGCAGCGATCCCCTCGCAACTGGCGCTCGCGAACTATCTGGAAGGTGCGGCCTACGATCGTCATCTGCGCCAGCTGCGCGATGCCCTGTTCATCGAGCGCGATGCGATGATCAACGCGATCCGCGAGTTCTTTCCGAAAGGCACAAAGGTGACGCGCCCGGAGGGCGGCTACTTTCTATGGGTGGAGCTGCCCAAGGGCACCGATGCGCTGCAACTGCATCGACTCGCGATGGCGCAGGGCATCAGCATTGCGCCGGGCGCCATCTTCTCGGCGCGGGACCGCTTTGCGCACTGCATCCGCCTGAACTACGGCCATCCGGAAGATCGCCGCGTTGGCCGTGCGCTCAAGACGCTGGGACGACTGGCGCTGGAGTGCGTGTAGTTCGGCAACCGCCGTTTTTCAAGTGGCTGTCCCGGCTCCGCTGCGCGGAACCGGGCTACCGGCGAATGACGACCTGTTCAGTGCCACTACGGCTGCAGCGCGAAGTGCAGCGCCAGTTGCGCGGCAGCGGCAAAACCCAGCACAACCAGCACGGTCATCACGACGCCGAGGATGATGAAATGCCAGGGTTTGCCGTGGGTGAAGTCGCGCCGCCGGGTGCGCGAGTTCTGCACGCCGAAGAAAGACC
>JALYJV010000324.1 GCA_030775105.1 Pseudomonadota bacterium
CCGTAAGGTCACTTCGAGTACGCGGATGCCGCCACCCACCAGTGCGCGCGCCAGCGGGACGGCGTGGGTGAGATCGTCGATCACCAGCACCGGCATTACCGGGCTGATGTGCAGCAGTTCGCGCGCATTCATGCCGCGACCTCCGCTGCTGCCTGCCAGCCAAACGTCGCCGCGCCCTGCTCGGCGCCGCTGGCGGCACTGCGCATGCTGGCGAACAGATCACGGCCGACGCCGTGCGCGTTGCCGCGCAGATCGGGTATGACGACTTCACGTGCCAGTAGCTCGGTCTGGTCGACCAGCACCTCGAGCGCGCCGTTGACCGCATCGACGCGAACCAGATCGCCGTCACGAACCCGCGCGAGCAGTCCACCGTTCAGGCATTCCGGCGTCACGTGTATCGCGGCGGGTACCTTGCCGGATGCGCCCGACATGCGGCCGTCGGTCACCAGCGCGACGTTCAGGCCACGATCCTGCAGAACACCCAGTGCCGGCGTCAGCTTGTGCAGCTCGGGCATCCCATTGGCGCGTGGACCCTGGTAGCGGACGACAGCAACGACATCGCTTTTGAACTCATCGCGCTCGAAGGCCGCGAGCATCGCGTCCTGGCTGTCGAATACGCGCGCCGGCGCGGTGACGCTCTGATGTTCGACCTTCACTGCCGATGTCTTGATCACCGCGCGGCCGAGATTGCCGCGCAGCAGGCGGATGCCGCCTTCGCCGGAGAATGGCGCCGCGCAGCCGCGCAGCACATCAACGTCGCGGCTCTCCTTCGGTGCCTCGATCCATGACAGGCTGTCGTGCTCCCAATGCGGCTCCAGCGTGTAGCGGTCAAGCCCCGGTCCCATGATCGTGTTGACGTCGGCATGCAGCAGGCCTGCCTGCAGCAATTCACGGATCAGGAAACCCATGCCGCCGGCAGCGTGGAAATGGTTCACGTCGGCGCTGCCGTTCGGGTAGATGCGGGCGAGCAGAGGAATCTTGCCCGACAGTTCGTCGAAGTCGCTCCAGTCGATCAGCAGTCCCGCGGCACGCGCGATCGCGATCAGATGGATCGTGTGGTTGGTCGATCCGCCGGTCGCGAGCAGCCCGACGATGGCATTGACGATCGTCCTTTCATCGACGATATCGGCCAGGGAAATCACCTGATCGCCGAGCGCAGTGATCTGCGCACAGCGATGTGCCGCCGCCTCGGTCAGCGCAGTGCGCAGTGGTGTGTTCGGATTGACGAAAGCGCTGCCGGGCAGGTGCAGACCCATGATCTCCATCAGCATCTGGTTGCTGTTGGCGGTGCCGAAGAACGTGCAGGTGCCGGGGCCGTGGTAGGACTTCATCTCGGCATCGAGCAACTCTTCCTCGCCGATCCTGTGCTCGGCATGCAACTGGCGGATGCGCGCCTTCTCCTTGTTCGGCAGGCCGGAGGTCATCGGTCCGCCCGGCACGAACACACAAGGCAGATGACCAAACTGCAGTGCGCCAATCAGAAGTCCCGGCACGATCTTGTCGCAGACGCCCAGGCACAGCACGCCGTCGAAGGTGTTGTGCGACAGCGCGACTGCCGTTGCCATCGCAATCACGTCGCGCGAGAACAGCGACAGCTCCATGCCGGGCTGTCCCTGGGTGACGCCGTCGCACATCGCCGGTACGCCGCCGGCGAACTGCGCGACGGCACCGGCGCGCCGCGCGCCGCTTTTCAGCAGTTCCGGATACTTCTGCAAGGGCTGATGCGCCGACAGCATGTCGTTGTAGCTGGAGACTATTGCGAGGCTGGGCCAGCGCATTGCGCGCAGCGCCGGCTTGTCGTCTTCAGCGGCGGCAAACGCATGGGCGAGATTGGTGCAGGAGACGCGACTGCGCTGCGAGCCTGCGGCGCGTGCCTGTTCCATCTGCTGCAGGTAGCCGGCGCGTGTTCCCGCGCTGCGCTCGCGGATGCGCGCGGTGACGCGCGCAAGGGTCGGATGAAGCGGTATCTCTGGCGGTGGCATGTTCGGGTTTCCGGATATGCAGGCCCGAGGCGATGGCGGGCGCAGGTATGTAGTTTTGCAACATCCTATTCCTGTGCCTAGCGCCCGGCAAGGGCTGGATTCAGGCC
>JALYJV010000325.1 GCA_030775105.1 Pseudomonadota bacterium
TTGCGTCGCCCTCTCTGGGCATCGCTGCGACCAATCACACATAGTGGTCCGGTTCGCGGCTCCGACACCCAGGACACCTTGTGAGCACCGTCGATCCAAGCCTGTTTTCCCGCTACGTGCCGCTCAATGCCCTGAGCCCGGAACGACAGCTCGATCTGGCACGCAAGTCGACGGTCACCCCCGCCAAGCCCAAAGCGGCGCTGTTCAAGATTGGCGATACCGCCGATCGGGCTCTCTTTCTTCTGTCTGGTGAAGTGCGTCTGCTCGATTCCCAGGGCAGCGTCGTCACCAGCATCCGTGCAGGCGACCCGGCTTCCTTCCATCGCCTGGCTCACCAGTCACCGCGCAACGTCACCGCAATCTGCGCTACCGATGTCAGCGTGCTCGCGGTCGATTCCGGCCTGCTCGACGTGATGCTGACCTGGGATCAGACCGGTTCCTTTGAAGTCGGTGAACTCAACGCCAGCGAAGGCGACAGCGAAGGCGCGAGCGAGGACTGGATGACGCGTCTGCTGCAGATGCGCACCTTCCAGCTGGTGCCGCCATCGAACCTGCAGGCGATGTTCATGCGCATGCAGCAGCACAACGTCGAACCCGGCACGGTGATCGTCAAGCAGGACGATACCGGCGATTACTTCTACGTGATCATGTCCGGACGCTGCATCGTCACGCGCGAGCAGACCGCCGGCAAAGCCGTGCGCCTCGCCGAACTCGAATCCGGCTCCTGCTTTGGCGAGGAAGCGCTGATTTCGGACTCCAAGCGCAACGCCACCGTCACCGCGCTGGTACGCACCAGCCTGATGCGCCTGAGCAAGGATGATTTCCGCAAGCTGCTGAATGAGCCGCTCGCCCGCAAGATCGATTACGCGAAAGCCAAGGCGATGGTCGACGCCGGCACCGCGCGCTGGCTGGACGTACGCCTGCCCAGCGAGTTCCAGAACTCGCCGATGCCCGGCGCACTCAACCTGCCGCTGTACATGCTGCGCATGAAGCTGGCACAGCTGGACACGAACACGACCTGGATTGTTTGCTGCGACACCGGACGCAGAAGTTCGGTCGGCGTGTTCGTGCTGACGCAGAAGGGCTTTGATGCACTGTTGCTCGCCGGTGGAATACCCGCAGCCGGCTGACCCGGAAGCGCCGCAGAACAATCACGGCGCACCTCGGGCGCGCCGCATTTCTTTACATCGTATGCGTGGGCTTGTCGCCGCCGAGTGCGCCGGCGAGCAGCGTTTCGATCTTTTTCTGAGTCGTACCGCCATCCTGGCTGCTGAACTGCACGCCGATTCCCTGCAGGCGCTTGTTCTGCGCGCCCTTGGGCGTGAGCCATACGACTTTGCCGGCAACCGGGATGCGCTCGGGGCTTTCCATCAGCGTCAGCAGGATGAACACCTCATCGCCAAGGTGATAGTCCTTGGTGGTCGGTATGAACAGCCCCCCGTTTTTGACGAACGGCATGTACCCCGCCAACAGGCCGGCCTTGTCCTTGATGTTGAGCGTCAGGATGCCGGGCTGTGCGCTGCCGACTCGATTGGGTGGTGTACTCATGCGCGATGCCCCGAAAGCTGTTCTGTCCCCTGCCTGAACTGTAACCGATCTGAGGGTTCGGGCCGAATCAGCCTTTGCCCAGGACAGTCGGGCCAAGACGCAGCCAGTTGACGAACAGCGATTCGAGCAGCAGCTGCGGCTGTGCATTGCCGCCGACCAGGCGCAGGGCTTCAATGACTTCACCGAGCATTGCTTCGAGCGCTTCGATCGCCGCCGGCTCGGCGTCTGTGCGCAATACGCGACTGCGCAGCAGCTCGTAGAGCCAGCCCCAGGCCCATTGCAGATGGGCAGCAAGGCCATCGCGATCGATCCTGGCCGCGGCGGTGACCGGATCCGTCTTGCGCCGACCGACGCTGGTCCATAGTTCGACCCAGGTCCTGCGCAAGGCGAGATGATCACCCTGCATCAGCTCCAGCGCATGCAGTGGAGCGCCATGTGCTGCAGCGAGCGCCTCGCCGCTGTCTCCGGGCTGGCCTTGCGCGCTGAGCCACTCCGCAGCGACGCTGGACGACGGCAGCGGCATGCGCACGCGCTGACAGCGACTGCGCAGCGTCGCCGCAAGCGCCTGCGGTCTGGAGGCGACCAGCAGCAAATGCGTCGCCGGGGGCGGTTCCTCGATGGTCTTGAGCAGGGCGTTGACGCTGTTGGTGTTGAGCGCGTCGGCAGGGTCGACGACCGCCACCCGCGAACCGCCATAGTGCGACGACAGGCTCAGGCGTTCGATCAACGCGCGCGCGGCCTTGATCGAGATGTCACGCCGCTGACTCTTCTCTTCCGGCTCCCAGTGAATCAGGCCCTGCTCGTGCTGGCCGTTGGCAGTCAAGGCCATGCCGAGCAGGCCGTCATTGCCGAGGTGCATCGCATTCGGATGCGCACCGACAGCCAGCTGTACGCAGCTGCGACACTGACCACAGGCATAGCCGCTGCGCTGCTCGCACAGCAGGAATGCCGACAGCGCGCGGGCAAACCAGCGCTTGCCGGCACCATCGGGTCCGGTCAGCAGTACGGCGTGCGACAGGCGTTGCTGCAGAACCTGGGCAGTGAGATCCAGCCAGAGATCCTGCTGCCAGGGCAGCGGTTTGTTGTATGCAGCGTTCACAAGCGAGCCTCGAGGACGCGGCGAATCTGCTCGAAGACCACATCGACGGCCTGCGCCGCATCGATGACGATGCAACGCGCCGGCTCATCGTTCGCGCGCTGCAGGAAAGCCGCACGGACGCGCTGCATGAATGGCAGCGCCTCCGCTTCAAAGCGGTTGGCCTGGCCGCGCGCCAACGCGCGCTGCAGACCCTGCGCAGGATCCAGATCAAGGATCAAGGTCAGGTCCGGCTTGAGCGTCGACAGCACCAGGGCTTCGAGCGCCCGCACGTGATGCGTTTCAACACCTTTGCCCGCGCCCTGGTAGGCATAGCTCGAATCGACAAAGCGATCGCAGATCACATCACGGCCGGATGCCAGCGCCGGTTCGATCAGGTGGCGCACATGCGCGGCACGCGCGGCGAACATCAACAGCAGCTCGGTCTCCGGGCTGACGCCTTCATCCCAGGACTGCAGCACGACGCCGCGTATCGCCTCGGCCAGTGGCGTACCGCCGGGCTCGCGCGTCTGCACGACATGTCTGCCC
>JALYJV010000326.1 GCA_030775105.1 Pseudomonadota bacterium
CGGCACGACAGCGTGATGCCGCTCGGCAGGCGGACGGCCTCGGTCTCGATCATCGGTCGGCCCGCTTCGCGGCCCGGGCATAGCTTTCGACGAGCTCGGCCGCATCGCCGACGCCGGTCCCACGCGTCGCCGAGAACGCCACGAGGGAGATGTCGGACTGCTCGGTCGCCGAGCGTGCGAGCGCCTGCGATGCGGCGGCAACAGCGGCATCGCTCTCGCGGCGGCTGAGCTTGTCGGCCTTGGTCAGCAGGACGAGCAGCTTCACCGCGCCGGTTCGCAGCCGCGGCGCGATGAGGTCGAGCAGGATGCGATCGTTTGCAGTCACGCCGAGCCGCGAATCGGCGAGCAGGACGACGGCTTCGAGGTTGCGGCGCACCTGCAGATAGTTCGCCATCACCTCCTGCCAGCGCAACTTGGCGGCGCGCTCGACCGCGGCATAGCCGTAGCCGGGCAGATCGGCAAAGCGCCCGCCGGGGACTTCGAACAGATTGATCAGCTGCGTGCGCCCGGGCGTCTTGCTGACGCGCGCCAGGGCGTTGTGCCCGCACAAACGGTTGAGCGCACTGGATTTGCCGGCGTTGGAGCGGCCGGCGAAAGCGAACTCGGGCTGCCGGTCCTCTGGCAATTGTTCAAGCCCGGCGCAAGACAGGAGAAAGCGTGCCCCTGCGAAAGGATTGACCAGTTTGGGCGTCATCGGCGTCAAGTTTGTAAGCGGGCATCAGCATAGCGGAGTGGCTCCCCGGCGTGCCAATACCGTATGAGGCCATGTAGAATTGCAAACTGACTTAAAACCTCGCCGCGTGGCAATGGATTCGGGATAAGCCCGACCCGCGCGGACGTGACCCTCGGAGTTGAAACAAATGAAGCGTGTTCTGCTGGCGGCAGCACTGTGCATCCCGATGGCGGTGCCCTCCATGGCACTGGCCACCGAAACGGCCCACGACCCGTTCACCCAGGGGAGCGTCGAAGCCGGCGCCGCCAAGGCGGCGGTTTGCTCGGCCTGCCACGGCCCGGCCGGCAAGAGCAGCAATCCTGAGTGGCCGAAGCTGGCCGGTCAGAGTTCCCGATACACCTATCAGCAGCTCCAGAGTTTCAAGAACGGCCTTCGCAAGAATCCGTTGATGAGCGCTCAGGCCGCGGCGCTGTCCGACCAGGACATGCGCGACCTTGCTGCCTATTTCGCCGTGCAGCCGTTCAGCCCTGGCGTCGCCAGCGAAGCCGCGGTTGCCACCGCACAGAAAATCTATCGCAGTGGCGATGCCAAGCGCGAACTTCCGGCCTGCGCCGCCTGCCACCTGCCCAATGGCGCTGGTGTTGCCGCCTCGGGTTATCCGCAGCTGGGCGGTCAGCACGCGACCTATACGGCCAAGGCGCTGCGTGATTTCCGTGAACTGTCCAAGGCCGAACTGCCGGATGGGAACTTGCGCACGATGGCGACGGTCGCAGGCAAGCTCACGGACGCCGAGATCGAAGCGCTCGCGTCATACGTGAATGGCCTCCAATAAGGAATTATGATGCGATCAATCATTCGTGTAGCGTCGGCAGCAGCGCTGAGCCTGATGGCTTTTGCGTGCTCCGCACAGGACAGCACCAGCAAGTACGTTGACGGCAAGCACTACAAGGCCGTCCGCGAGCCACAGGCGCCGGTCGATCCCAAGCGTGTCGAAGTCGCCGAGTTTTTCTGGTACGGCTGCCCGCACTGCTACGCGTTTGATCCGACGATCGAAGCCTGGGGAAAGAAGCGAGCCGCTGATGTCGACTTCGTCCGCTATCCGGCCACCCTCGGTCGCCCGGTCGGTCGCATGCACGCCAAGGCCTTCTACGCCGCCGAAGCCCTCAATGTGTTCGACAAGATGCATCCGGCGCTGTTCGACCTGATCCAGAACAAGCACAACCCGCTGGCCACCGACGACCAGATTGCCCAGGCCTTCACCACGGTTGCTGGTGTCATGCCGGATATCGCCAAGTCGACGCTGACCGGCTTCGCGGTGGATTCACGTACGCGCAAGGCCGAGCAGCTGGCGATGAGCTATGGCGTGACTGGCGTGCCGACGATCATCGTTGGCGGCAAGTACACCACCAGCGCCGCGATGGCGGGTGGCTTCAAGGAAGTGACGGAAGTGATCGATCTGCTGGTCGAGAAGGTACGCAAGGAACGTGCGAAGCGCTAAGTCGTTTCTCAAACACAGCAAAGCCCGGCTTCTTGCCGGGCTTTTTGTTGTAGCGAGTGTTGCTGCGCAAGCCATGGCGCCGGCCGACAGCGTCGAAGTGCCGCTGGCGACGATCGACATGGCCTGCGAATTGATCGGCGGGCGTCTGCAGAGCGTTGGTGCCGAGCACTGCAAGGGTTCCGGTTTGGAGGCCGTCGCCGGTTCCAGCGCGCAAGGCCTGCCCCTGCTGTACCGGGACTATCTGCCCACCGCCCGGCGCATGACACCCAAGCGCGTACTGATGATTGGCGGCATCCACGGCGATGAACTTTCATCGGTCAGCATCGTGTTCCGCTGGATGGATCAACTCGCGCAGAGCCGCTTCCAGCCATTTCACTGGCGCGTCATGCCCTGCACCAACCCCGATGGCCTGCTGGCCCGGCCATCGACGCGCATGAATGCCAATGGCGTTGACCTCAATCGCAACTTCCCGACCCAGGACTGGACGGCCAAGGCGCTGCTGTACTGGGAGGAGCGCACGCGCAGCGATCCGCGACGTTATCCGGGCAAAGCAGCGCTGTCCGAAGCCGAGACGCGGATGCTGGTGCGCGAGATCGAGCGCTACCGGCCAGATGCCATCGTCGCGGTGCATGCGCCCTACGGCGTGCTCGACTTCGACGGCCCGCGCGATCCGCCGGATCGTTTCGGCTACCTGCACCTGCACCAGCTCGGTACCTATCCGGGCTCGCTCGGCAACTTTGCCGGCATCAACATCGGCATCCCGGTAATCACGCTGGAGCTGCCGCACGCCGGCATCATGCCGAGCAACCAGCAGCAACAGCGCATCTGGGCCGACATGCTGACCTGGCTGGAAAAGAACCTGCCGGACGAAGCGCCGCTCTACTTCCGCCTTGGCGATCATCCCTGGAATGGCGACACGCGACAGACGGCGCATTGAGACTGTCGTAGAAGCCGGGTTTGCTTTGCGGCATCTCGATACACCGCGCTAACGCGCGGCACTCGATGCGAACGGAATGAGTTTTCGTCGCACAACACAAAACCCGTTCGTCTCGAGTGCCATGCGCTTGCGCGCTGTATCGAGACCGTGACGAACCTAGTCCACAGAACCCATGACATTCCACTCCCTGCTGAGCACGCCATCCGGGCGCGCTGCTTTGTCAGAAATGCTCGAAATAGCTGGGCTATTCCTGCGCTTTCTTCCGCGCATCACATCCCGACTGACGCACTCATCAGGGTGCGAAGCCACGGGTTCAGTGGACTAGTGAAACCCCTGCTGGATCACCGGTAGCGCATGCTGTGCCGCGATCAATGCGGTCGCAAACACCGCGAGATTGTCGTAGATCGCAACGCCGCGTAGATCGGCGGCGTGCTCGGTTTCAGTGACGTGGCCATTGCCGGTGCGCACGAGCACCGGGCGCGCCTTGGCGGCGCGCGCAGCTTGGATGTCGCGCAATGAATCGCCAACGACGGGAATCAATTCGGCGCTGACATTCATGCGCCGCGCAATGTCGAGAATCATGCCGGGCGCAGGCTTGCGCATTGGCGTCGGCGCATCCGGATCGTCCGGCGCGAAGGCGATGCCATCGAGGCGACCGCCGAACTCCGACAGCAGATGCTGCAGGCGATCATTCATCGCGCAGAACGCATCGTAGTCAAACAGGCCCTGGCTCAGGCCCGGCTGATTGCTCGCAAGGAACACCCGGAATCCGGCCTGGCTCAGCTTGGCGACGGCCTCGATGCTGCCCGGAATCGGCCGCAGTTCGGCGACCGACTTGATGCGCTCGGGGGAGGCTTCGTTGATGACGCCGTCGCGGTCGAGAATGACGATCTTCATGTCTCGACTTTAACGCGATTCCCCGTTCCTGGCCGGCACTGGGCGCTTGTCATGGCCCGGTCATATGCGCTCATTAGGGTCATCCCCTTTTCCAAAAAGCGACATGAACAGGAGATGCAGGATGTTGAGCAAGCAGCTGGGAGTTTTGGCGATCGCCACGGTGATTGCGGTCATGGCAGGTTGCGACGGCGACGACGGGCGGGACGGTGATCCGGGGCAGAGCGAGCTGACGCTCGATCTGAGTCTGGTTGGCCGCTACGCGTCCGGCGCGTTTGATGAAGGTGCGGCGGAAATCGTGGCATTCGATGCGTCGACCAAGCGCCTGTTCGTCGTCAACGCAGCAGCAACAACAGTCGACGTGCTCAATGTCGCTGATCCGAGTGCTCCCGCATTGCTGGAAACGATCGATGCGAGCGCCGACGGCGATGGCGCGAACAGCGTCGATGTATTCGGCGGTGTCCTCGCGGTTGCGATCCAGGCTGATCCGAAGACCGATCCGGGCAAGGTCGTGTTCTACGACACGACGACGCTGGCCAAGATCGGCGAGGCCGAAGTTGGCGCGCTACCGGACATGCTCACGTTCACGCCGGACGGCAAGGCCGTACTCGTCGCGAACGAGGGCGAGGCCAGCGAGGGCTATGAGGTCGATCCGGTCGGTTCGGTCAGCGTCATTGACGTCAGCGGTGGTTTTGCGGCACCGGTTGTCGCCACTGCCGGTTTCGCTCGCTTCAACGCCGACGCCGCCGAGCTGCGTGAAGCCGGCGTGCGCATCTATGGTCCCGGTGCGACGGTTGCGCAGGACCTCGAGCCGGAATACATCGCGGTTGCCAAGGATGGTCAGTCCGCGTGGGTCACACTGCAGGAGGCCAATGCAATCGGCCTGCTCGACCTGTCCGACATCGGAGCACCGGAAATCAGCAAGATCATCCCGATGGGCTACAAGAACCACGGCGTGCTGGGCAACGAACTCGACGTGAGCGACCGCGACGGCGGCATCAACATCCGCAACTGGCCGTTGCTGGGCATGTACCAGCCGGATACGGTCGCGAGCTATACCTTCAACAGCCGGAACTACTTCGTGACGGCGAACGAGGGCGACGATCGCAACGACTTCATTCCAGGCGAAGAGACCGCGCGCATCAAGGATCTGGTGCTCGATCCGGAGGCATTCCCCGATGCCGTTTCGCTGCAGGCCGACGAAGCGCTCGGTCGTCTCGAAGTGACGACCTACACCGGCGACACGGACGGCGATGGCGACTTCGATGCGCTGTACTCGCTCGGCAGCCGCTCGTTCTCGATCTGGTCCGAGGACGGTGCTCAGCTGTTCGACAGCGGCTCGGAAATCGAGCGCATCGTCGCTCAGCGCTATCCGGACAACTTCAACGCAAGCCACGACGAGAACGACGCCGAAGGCCGCAGCGATGCCAAGGGCCCGGAGCCGGAAGGACTGACGGTGGGCCAGATTGGCGGGCGTACTTTCGCTTTCGTTGGCCTGGAGCGCATCAGCGGCATCATGGTCTACGACATCACCAACCCGCAGCGCGCGCGCTTCGTGCAGTACATCAACTCGCGCGATTTCAGCCGCACGCCGGGCGACGATCCGGACGCTGGCGATCTGGGTCCTGAGGGTCTGGAGTTCATCGCGGCGGAAGACAGCCCGATCGGCGTGCCGATGCTGATGGTCGGCAACGAAGTCAGCGGGACAAGCGCGCTCTACCGGATCGACGTGATCGAGACCGACTGAGCTGTTTCCCTCACAGGCGGCGCCGGCGAATCACGTGCCGGCGCCGTTCTGCCTGATCATGCGGAAACGGTTGATACCGCTCGGACCAGCAGCCACAGGCCGACACCGAACATGATCGTGGCGGCGAGCAGGTTCATGCCGCGACTGAAGCGCGGGCCCAGCAGGCGAGCAGTCCGGTGGGCCAGTGCTGCATAGACCAGTTTGACGCCACCGACGGCGACGACCGCGATGACGATGATCGTCGCGATGTCGATGGCGCCAACATCGTGCAGGTCGACAAAGGCCGGCAGGAACCCGAGATAGAACAGCACGGCCTTCTGGTCGCCGATCGTGATCAGCAGCCCGGCCATGAAGCTGCCATACAGCGCGCCAGGCACCGCGCACGGCACCAGCATCGTCGAGACCCGCGTGCGTACGAGCACGGTGCCCATCCACAGCAGATACAGGCCGCCGGCGAAGTGGAAAAAGCGGAAGCTCGTGCCCAAGGTTTCCGCCAGCATCGCGAGCCCGAAGATCGCCAGCAGGATGAACTGCACATCACCGGCAACGACACCGAGCGCCGTTGCCGCGCCATGCCGGAATCCCATGCTCGCCGCCCGAGCCGTCACCGCCAGCACGCTGGTGCTCGGAAGCGCCGCCAGTACCGCCTTCGCGCTGAACAGCGCGACAGCGCGTTCGATGCTCAGCGCATCCGGCATCAACCCGGCAGCTGCGACAGGTCAGCGACCGAGCGGCAAAGCGCATCGAGTCGCCCGAGCAGCGCGAGGCGATTCGCACGCACTGCCGCATCGTCGGCATTGACCATCACTCGGTCGAAGAACGCATCGACCGGCTCGCGCAGGCTCGCGAGGTTCAGCAGTTGCGTACGGTAATCGGCGGTCTTCGCGTTCAGTGCCTCAAGCTCGACAAGCTTGGAGAACAGTGTGCGTTCGGCATCCTCGATGAAAAGCTTTGTGTCGATCGTGCTGTCGACTGCTCCGGCCTGCTTGAGGATATTGCGAGTGCGCTTGGTGGCAACTGCAAGTGATCCGGCTTCTGGGAGGCGGCTAAAGGCGAGCACGGCATCAATGCGCCGCACCACATCGAGAGGGTGCAATGTGGTTGAGGATTCCGCGAAGCGCGCGGAGTCGAACACTTCTGGCGTAACTTTCCCTCCAGCCCGCTCAGTCCCCACAAGATAGTTTTCCAGCCGATCAACAAAGAATGCGATCAGCGAGACTTCGCATTGCGCTCCGGGGACAGGCTGCATTCTGATCGCCACCGAGACTAAGTCAGAGACGTCAATGTCTAGCTTGCCTTCGATGCAGATGCGAAGGATGCCGAGCGCGGCGCGGCGCAGAGCGTACGGATCCTTGCTTGCGGTCGGCTTCTGGCCGATCGCGAAGATGCCGGCGAGTGCATCGAGCTTGTCGCTCAACGCGACGACCTGTCCTTCGACGGTCGACGGAATCGGCGTGCCCTGTTGCGTCGGCAGATAGTGTTCGCGGATCGCACGACCGACTGCGGCGCTCTCGCCGGACTTCACTGCGTAATAGCCGCCCATGATGCCCTGCAGCTCCGGGAACTCGTAGACCATCTTGCTGACGAGGTCGTTCTTGCACAGCTCGGCGGCGCGTTCGGCATCGGCACCGATTTTCAGCATTCCGGCAATGTGCTCCGCCAGCGCGCGCAGGCGCATGATGCGATCGCCGGTGCTGCCGAGATCCTTCTGGAAGGTTACCGCGGCGAGCTTCGGACTGTTCGCAGACAGCGGCTGCTGCAGATCCTGCTGCCAGAAGAACAGTGCATCGCTGAGGCGCGGACGCACGACGCGCTCGTTGCCGGTAATCACCTGCGCCACATCGCGTGATTCGATGTTCGACACCGTGATGAAGGCATTGGTCAGCTGCGTCATCGCCGCATCGCTGAACACGGTGAAATAGCGCTGATTGGTTTCAACCGTCGCGACGATCACTTCCGGCGGCAGTTCGAGGAAGCGTTCCTCGAAATGCCCGGTGATCGCGGTCGGCCATTCGACCAGTGCGGTCACTTCATCGAGCAGGTCTTCGGTGATGCGCGCGTTGCCGTTCAGACGCCTGGCCTCGGCTTCAATCTGGCGACGGATTTCGGCCTTGCGGCTCGCGACGTCAACCCACACCTTGGCGGCGCGCAGCTTCGCTTCGTAGTCAGCGGGCGCGGTCAGCATGATCGCGTCGGGTGCGTGAAAGCGATGACCAAAAGTCTGAGTACCGGCACTGATGCCGAAACGTTGCAGCGGCACCAACTCCGAACCGAACAGGCAAACGATCCACTTCACCGGGCGCACGAAGGTTTCGGTTCCGGCACCCCAGCGCATGCGCTTTGGCACCAGGGCGTCCATCTGCTTGAGGGTTTCGTCGAATATTTCGGCGATCAGTATCGTCGTCGGCTTGCCGGCCTGGATGATTGTGTAGTGCAGCTTGCCGTCCTTCTGGCCGATGGCCGAGAACTCGACGCCGCAGGACTTGGCGAATCCCAGTGCGGCCGGTGTCGGCTGGCCATCCTTCAACGCAGTGGCCAGCGCCGGGCCGCTGCGTTCGATGACCTGTTCCGGCTGCTCGGGCGCGACGGCACTCAGGCGAACGGCGATACGCCGCGGTGTGGCGAACGTCTGGCTTGCCCCGACCGCGACACCTCGACGCGACAGACCGCCGGCAATGCCCTGTGCAAGGGCTTCGGCCAAGGGCACGACGTAGCGTGCCGGGAGGTCTTCGGTGCCGATTTCAAGCAGGAGATCGCGCGACATTGTGTGGGTCGGTCAAAAGAGCGCGCAATTCTCCGTGATCACCGGGATTCCGCCAACTCTGCGGCGAGGCTTCCACCCGCGTCCGGTGCGGTACTCGATGCTAATTAGCTATGGATGTGTTTATAACAATCAATTTCTATTATCGACTGCTCGCGGGCAGGATGACGTTGCCCGCATTGTCGGCCGCGACCGTTTCGATACTCTGGCGTCGGCCTGCGCCGACGCCTCAATGTCCACAGGAATAGAACCCATGTCCAGCGAAAGCAAGTGCCCTTTTCACGACAAACCCACCGCAGCGCCCTCGAATCGCGACTGGTGGCCGCAGCAACTGCGACTGGACCTCCTGCATCAGCACTCCTCCGAGGCGGATCCCCTGGGTGCGGGCTTCGACTATGCAGCGGCCTTCAAAAGTCTCGACATCAAGGCGCTGAAACAGGATCTGCAGGCGCTGATGACAGATTCACAGGACTGGTGGCCAGCCGATTTCGGCCACTACGGTCCGCTGTTCATCCGCATGGCCTGGCACAGTGCGGGCACTTATCGCGCTGGTGATGGCCGTGGTGGTGGCGGTCGTGGCCAGCAGCGTTTCGCGCCGCTCAACAGCTGGCCGGACAACGGCAATCTCGACAAGGCGCGCCGCCTGTTGTGGCCGATCAAGCAGAAGTACGGGCAGAACATCTCCTGGGCCGATCTGATGATCCTGACCGGCAATGTCGCGCTGGAATCGATGGGCTTCAAGACCTTCGGTTTCGCCGGTGGTCGCAAGGACGTCTGGGAGCCGGATCAGGATATCCATTGGGGTGCCGAGAAGGCCTGGCTGGGCGCGGACCAGCGTTACTCAGGTGACCGCGAGCTCGAAAATCCGCTCGCCGCTGTGCAGATGGGCCTGATCTACGTCAATCCGGAAGGCCCGAACGGCAATCCCGACCCGCTGGCCGCGGCCAGGGACATCCGCGACACCTTCGCGCGCATGGCGATGGACGATGAAGAAACCGTGGCGCTGATTGCCGGCGGACACAGCTTCGGCAAGACCCATGGTGCGGGTGATGCGGCGCTGGTCGGCGTCGAGCCGGAAGGTGGCGACCTCGCCGCGCAGGGATTCGGCTGGCGCAGCACGCATGAGACCGGCGTGGGCGCGCATGCCATCACCAGCGGCCTCGAAGTCACCTGGACCACGACGCCGACGCGCTGGAGCAACAACTTCTTTGAAAACCTGTTCGGCTTCGAGTGGGAGCTGAGCAAGAGTCCAGCAGGCGCGCATCAGTGGACCGCGAAGGGCGCGGCAGCAACGATTCCGGACGCGCACGATCCGACGAAGAAGCGCTTGCCGACGATGCTGACCACCGATCTGTCGCTGCGCTTCGATCCGGCCTACGAGAAAATCTCGCGCCGTTTCCTGGCCAACCCTGATCAGTTCGCCGACGCTTTCGCCCGCGCCTGGTTCAAGCTGACTCACCGCGACATGGGTCCGCGTGCCCGCTATCTCGGCCCGGAAGTGCCGACGGAAGTGCTGATCTGGCAGGACCCCATTCCTGCGGTCGATCACGCGCTGATTGGCGCTCAGGACATTGCGACGCTGAAGGGCAAGATCCTGGCTGCGGGGCTGAGCGTCTCGCAACTGGTGTCGACGGCCTGGGCTTCGGCTTCCACTTTCCGTGGCTCCGACATGCGTGGCGGTGCGAACGGCGCGCGCATCCGTCTGGCTCCGCAGAAGGACTGGGCCGTCAACGATCCCACGCAGCTTGCGAAAGTGCTGGCCGTGTTCGAGAGCATCCAGCGCGATTTCAACGCTGGCGCTTCCGGCGGCAAGAAGGTTTCGCTTGCGGATCTGATCGTGCTGGCCGGCGGTGCCGGCATCGAGCAGGCGGCGAAGAACGCGGGACATGCAGTGACCGTACCGTTCACGCCGGGACGCATGGACGCTACACAGGCGCAGACCGATGTCGAGTCCTTCGCGGCGCTGGAACCGCTTGCAGACGGTTTCCGCAATTTCCAGAAGGCGCCTTACGCCGTGCCGACCGAAGCCTTGCTGGTCGATCGCGCGCAGCTGCTGACGCTGACCGCGCCGGAGATGACGTTACTCGTCGGTGGCTTACGCGTGCTCGGGGCCAACGCCGGACAGTCACCGCACGGCGTGCTGACCCAGCGGCCCGGGCAGCTGACCAACGACTTCTTCGTCAACCTGCTCGACATGGGCACACAGTGGAAAGCGCTGTCGGATGCGCAGGACATCTTCGAAGGCACGGATCGCAAGACCGGCGTGCGGAGATGGACGGGCACGCGTGCCGATCTTGTCTTCGGCTCGAATGCCCAGCTCCGTGCACTGGCTGAGGTCTATGCCAGCTCGGATGCGCAGGAGAAGTTCGTCAATGCGTTTGTTTCCGCCTGGAGCAAGGTGATGAATCTCGATCGCTTCGATCTGGGTTGATCGCAGATCGTCGAGCACTGCCAGGCTGAGAAAGCAGAAGGGCGTGAGTCGGAGATTCCGGCTCACGCCCTGGGTGGTTCGAAACGCTGATCGTTGTGGCGTCAATCGCGTCGGCGACGGTCATCACGGCCATGCCGTCGATCGTCACGTCGATCGTGACCGCGGCCGTCGTGTCGACGGTCATGGTCGCGTCGATGGCCTCGATCGTGATGTCTGTCGTGGTGGCCATGCTGTTCGTATCGGACATGGCGCGGATGACCGTGGCGCTGGCGATACGCGGGTACGTAGACGCTGTCGTACCACTGATCCTGCACGAAGTACACCGGCATGCCGCAGGCCTGGTAGTAGCCGCAATGCGTGCTCCATCTGTTTCTGTGCGCCGGCGGTACGCGCAGGTAGACCGGACCGCCGTAGACAACCGGAGTGCCGACAATCACCGGCTGCGCGTAAATCAGCTGTGGCCGCGGTGCGTAACCGAGATCGATGCGTCCGTAGTAGCCGGGATCACCAATATGGATCGACACACCGACATTCGCAGCCGATGCGCTACCCGCCCACAAGGCCAGTACGAAACTGGCGACCTTCAGAATCCTGTTCATTGCCTTGGCTCCATCGCGGTATGCGATGGGCGAATGTTGAGGCGCGCCGGCTTACCGGTGGCTGAAGAAAATGTGCAGAAATTGAGGGCGGTTCTGCGCGACCTTTACTGGCCGGAGGTTTTCAGCAACTTTGCCGGCATTTCGCAGCCCATCGTTGCCGGTGTGCCGCTCCAGGTCGCGCTTTCTGCGTAGGCGTATAGATACTGATGGCCGCGCAGGACATCGATCAGCGGCTTGGCAATTTCCGCACGGACTGCCGGGCAGCCATAGCTGCGTCCGAGGCGACCGGAGGTCTTGATGAAGCCTTCGCTGACGTAATCCGCACCGTGCATCACGATCGCGCGATCATACGCACGGTCGTTGATACCGGGCTCCAGCCCCTGGAGGCGCAATGAATAGCCATTGGCGCCGGTGTACGGCTCCAGTGTCTGGAACAGGCCGAGGCTGGAGGTGTAGCTGTCGCTGATGTTGGAGAAATGCGAAGCCTGCGCGTCGCCAGAACCGCGGCCGTGCGCGACGTATTCATGAAACAGCACCGCACCCGAGGTCAGGTCCAGTACCCACAAACGGCGTTCCGTTGAGGGCAGACGAAAATCGATCAGGGCCAGACGCTCTGCGCGCGGCAACCCTTTGCGTTCCGCGCAACTCACCGCTGCCAGCCCCTGCCGGAGAACTTCCGCATCCAGCCTGGATTCCTGCAGTGCGGCCAGCGTTTCATCGCTGCTGAGCGCTGGTACGCCGGCATGGGCGCCTGGGGCAACAAGTAGGCTGCAGGCGAAAACCGCACGCCGGAATGAGCACAACATCAAGTCGGAGGTCCTTATTCTGACGGGATCGCGGCAGGCGCCGCTCACAGCAGTCGGTTAATCAGAGGTACACGCGCGCACAGGCTAGCTAAAGCGAATTTCCACGGCCAGCGTGGGATGACAAACGGTCAGGTGCAGCATGTCGAAGTCGGGGATCACAGCACTGCTCGCAGCCCTGTTATGGGGCTGCGGTATCGGACAATCACCTCCGAACAAAAGTTCGCAGGTGGCGCAGGGGCCGATTGCCCAGGCCATCCACGAGGATTTGGCGGCGCGCATCGCCATTCCGCTGAGCAAGCCGCATTCTGCAATGGACCGCGCGCTCGAAGCGCTCTATGCCGTGCGTGGCTACCAGGCGCTGTGGAACGATCCCGCCACCCTGGCCGCGCTGATGGGCCCCGGATTCGGCGCGCTCGCCGAAGACGGCCTGCGTGCGGAGACCTACGTCCTGGAGGACTGGGTCGATCGCGGGCGCCAGGTCTACGCCGACGGCGTCAGCGCGCGTGAACGCGCGAGCTTCGATCTGCAGATCAGCCGGCGCTACCTGCGCGCCCTGTCGAATGTCGCCTACGGCAAGGTCAATCCGGCCAGCGTCGGAACGCAGTGGGAAACCGCGCCGACCGCGGTCGACCAGCGGGTGGCGATGGCCTGGGTTGCGCTGGCGGCGCAAACCGGCGGCGTGCGCAGCGCATTTGCACTGGCCCGGCCCCCTGCACCGCTTTACGAGCAGCTGCGTTCTGCCCTGGCGCTGCAGACTGCCGATCCGCAGAAAGCGTCGCAGCTGCGGGTCAATCTCGAGCGTACGCGCTGGCTGTTCCAGGATTTGCCGGCCTCATACGTGCTGGTCGATATCGCCAGCTATCGCGTGCGCTACCAGCGGCCGAGTGGTGAAGTCTGGGAGAGCAAGGTCGTCGTGGGCCGCCCGTATCGGGAAACGCCGGCGTTCCGCTCGGAGATCGACAAGCTCACGGTGAACCCGACCTGGACCGTGCCGCCAACAATCTTCGAGAAGGACATCGCACCCAAGGCGCAGCAGAACGCGGCGGCGACGCTGGCAAAAAAGCATCTGCGCGCAATCGATGGCCAGGGTAATGAAGTCCCGTTGGACTCGATCGACTGGAGCGATTCGCGCAGCGTGATACTGCGTCAGGACCCGGGGCCGGAGAATCCGCTCGGACAGATCAAGATCTCGTTCGACAATCCGTATCAGGTCTATCTGCACGATACGCCGAGCCGTGCGCTGTTCGAGGAAGACGCGCGTGCGAACAGCAGTGGCTGCATACGCGTCGAGAATGTGCTCGAACTGGCGCGACTGCTACTGGAAGACAGTGCGACGACGGCTGATCTGCAGCGACTGGTGAGCGACAGCAAGACCAAGGAGATCAAGCTGAACCGGGTGATCCCGGTGCTGCTGCACTACTCGACGGTCGACGTGACGCCCGCAGGCGAAGTCGTGTTCGAAAAGGACATCTACAACCGCGATCCGGCGCTGCTCGCAGCGCTCGATCAGACCTGAAAGATCACGCCGCCGGCTGCGGCTTGAAGAACGCGACGTGGGTGTCGGCAAACGCGGGCAGGGTTTCGCAACGCTGCGCGAGCCCATGGAGCGCGGGATAGAGAGTGGCACCGAAGCCCAGTGCTTCGTGCAGGAAGGTATACGCAGTGACGCCCGTGACGTCGGCCTGCGTCATCTGTCCACCGACCAGCCATCCCGCAGCTTTTGCGCAGTGCTGCTCAAGCAACTGCAGGCTGCCGTGCATCTGCTCCGCGCAGCGCTCGACCCAGGGTTCGTGACGCTTCTTCGCCGGTCGGAAAATGCCTTCGTAGAGCTGCGTGACGCCCTTTTCGGCGGCGCCGCTGGCCAGGGCCATCAGCTGCAGCGCATCGCGGCGTTCGCGGCCGCTAACTGGCAGCAATGCTTTGGCAGCACCGACGGTCTGATCGAGGTAATCCAAAATCGCAAAGGACTCGGCGAGTGACTCGCCATCGTCGAGCACCAGTGTCGGTACGCGGCCGAGCGGGTTGTAAAGGCGAATCTCTGCCTGATCCTTGCCGACCGACCAGTTGCGATGCTCGAACGGCAGATCGAGCAGCTTCATGCTGACCGCGACGCGGCGCACGAACGGTGAATCGAACATGCCGATCAGGATCATGCGGCGGCTCCGCTATGCGGCCTTGGCAGGCAGCGGATCGAAGCCAACGATTTTCGCCCGCGCGTTGTAATACGCTTCGGCGCAACCGCGTGCGAGCGTGCGTACGCGCAGGATGTAGGCCTGGCGTTCGGTGACCGAGATGGCACCGCGCGCGTCGAGCAGGTTGAACGCGTGTGAAGCCTGAATCGTGCGCTCGTAGGCGGGCAATGGCAGCTGCGTCTCCAGCGAAAGCAGATGCTGGGCTTCGGCTTCGGCCTTGCTGAAGCGCTCGAACAGTGCGGTCGTGTCGGCGTGCGAGAAGTTGTAGTGCGACTGCTCGACTTCGTTCTGGTGATAGACGTCGCCGTAGGTCACGACGCGGACGCTGCCGTCGTCGAGCTTGTGCTCGGACCAGACGAGATCGTAGATCGATTCCTTCTTCTGGATGTACATCGCCAGACGTTCGAGACCGTAGGTGATCTCGCCGGATACCGGCTTGCACTCGATGCCGCCGACCTGCTGGAAGTACGTGAACTGCGTGACTTCCATGCCGTTGAGCCAGACCTCCCAGCCCAGGCCCCAGGCGCCGAGCGTCGGCGATTCCCAGTTGTCTTCGACGAAGCGGATGTCGTGCGTCAGCGGATCGAAGCCGAGCATCTTCAGCGATTCCAGATACAGCTCCTGGATGTTCGGTGGCGACGGCTTCATCAGCACCTGGAACTGGTAGTAGTGCTGCAGGCGGTTCGGGTTTTCGCCATAGCGGCCATCGGTCGGACGGCGGCTTGGCTGCACGTATGCGGTATTCCAGGCTTCCGGGCCGACCGCGCGCAGGAAGGTCGCCCAATGGAAAGTACCGGCGCCCATTTCCATGTCCATCGGCTGGACGATGACGCAGCCATGGCTGGCCCAGAAGGTCTGCAGCTTGAGAATCAGATCCTGGAACGTCAACGTCATCGAACGGCTCGCGGGCGCTCGCAAAAAGCGCCATGTCATGTGGGGGCGCGAGTATATCAATAGGGTCGCCGACGCTTGGACATGGGGGAGGTCCGGTGTGCGGACCGACCGCGATGCCCGGTATCATTGCGCGGTCATGAACTCACTCCAACCGCTGTTCGACAACAATCTGGCATGGGCGCGGTCGCGCCTTGATCAGGATCCTCAGTATTTCCGCCGCCTCGCTTCGCAGCAGCGGCCGGACTATCTGTGGATCGGCTGCGCAGACTCGCGCGTGCCGGCCAACGAGATCCTCGGCCTGCCGCCGGGCGAAGTCTTCGTCCATCGCAATGTCGCGAACGTCGTTGTGCACACCGACTTCAACTGTCTGTCGGTGATGCAGTTCGCGGTCGACATCCTGCAGGTCAAGCACATCATGGTCGTCGGCCATTACGGCTGCTCGGGTGTGCATGCGGCGATGCACCAGCGCCGCATCGGCATTGCGGACAACTGGTTGCGCCATGTCCGCGACATTGCCGACCGCCACCACCATCGCCTCGACAGGATCACCGACGACCAGCAGCGCCACGACCGCCTGTGCGAACTGAACGTGATCGAACAGGTCATGCATGTCGCCCAGACCACAGTGGTTGAGGATGCATGGGCGCGCGGCCAGGAGCTGACCGTGCATGGTTGGGTCTACGGCCTCAGTGATGGTCGCCTGCGCGATCTGGGCATGACGCTGACCGAGAAGGACAAGGTCACCCCGGCCTACGAGGCGGCAATTGCGGCCTGCATCCAGGCCTGATCGGTCATTTTTTTGACCGCGCCGGGTCGGGATGCTGCCGGCCAAGCCGACTGGTACGATAGCGCCCCCACCCGCAGCAACCCCGCGTCCGGCGCCTCGCGCCGTGGCATGGAACGTGCTTCATTTTGGCGCACGCTATGCGGGGTGGCTCGCAGCGAACCAATCACACCGTCCCCAAGGAGAGACCCATGTCGGGTAATGATGTCCTCAAGATGATCAAGGAGCAGGAGGTCAAGTATGTCGACTTCCGTTTCTGCGATACGCGCGGCAAGGAACAGCACGTCACCGTTCCGGCCCACACGATCGAAGAAGAGTTGTTCACCGAAGGCAAGATGTTCGACGGTTCGTCGATTGCCGGCTGGAAGGGCATCAACGAGTCCGACATGATCCTGATGCCGGACGCCAGCACGGCGTTCATCGATCCGTTCTTCGAGGACACCACGCTGGTGCTCTCATGCAACGTCATCGAGCCGGCCACCGGCGAAGGTTACTCGCGCGACCCGCGTTCGCTCGCCAAGCGCGCCGAGGCCTACCTGAAGTCGACCGGCATCGCCGACACAGCCTTCTTCGGCCCGGAAAACGAATTCTTCGTGTTCGACAGCATCCGCTGGGATTCCGGCATGAAGGGCTGCTTCGTCGAAATCGACGCCGAGAACGCGGCCTGGAACTCGGGCAAGCATTACGAGACCGGCAATATCGGTCATCGTCCGGGCATCAAGGGTGGCTACTTCCCGGTTCCGCCGGTCGACGCCCTGCAGGACATCCGCTCGGCGATGTGCACCACGCTTGAAGCCGTGGGCATGGCCGTCGAAGTCCATCACCACGAAGTCGCCACGGCCGGTCAGTGCGAAATCGGCGTGAAGTTCGGTACCCTGACCAAGAAGGCTGACGAAGTCCTCAAGCTCAAGTACATCGTGCAGAACGTTGCCCATTCCTACGGCAAGACGGCGACGTTCATGCCGAAGCCGATCGTTGGCGACAACGGTTCGGGCATGCACGTCCACCAGTCGCTGGCCCTGGGCGGCAAGAACCTGTTCTCCGGTGACAAGTACGGCGGCCTGTCGGAAACCGCGCTGTACTACATCGGCGGCATCCTCAAGCACGCGCAGGCACTCAACGCCTTCACGAACCCGGGCACCAACAGCTACAAGCGTCTGGTTCCGGGCTTCGAAGCCCCGGTCATGCTTGCCTACTCGGCGCGCAACCGTTCGGCGTCGATCCGCATTCCGTATGTTGCGAACCCGAAGGGCCGCCGCATCGAAGTGCGCTTCCCGGACTCTTCGGCCAACCCGTACTTCGCTTTCGCCGCGATGATGATGGCCGGCCTCGACGGCATCCAGAACAAGATCCACCCGGGCGAAGCCTCGGACAAGGATCTCTACCATCTGCCGCCGGAAGAGGACAAGAAGATCCCGCGCGTCTGCCATAGCCTCGACATGGCCCTCGACGCGCTCGACAAGGACCGCGAGTTCCTGACCCGTGGCGGCGTTTTCACCGACGACCTCATCGACGCTTACATCGAGCTGAAGATGCAGGAAGTCACGCGCTTCCGCATGACCACGCACCCGATCGAGTTCGAGCTGTACTACTCCCTCTAAGCAGCATTGGTTCTGCAAAAGAAACCCCGCTACGGCGGGGTTTCTTTTTGGATGTGCTGCGGCGCCGCCTTCGCGGCACCCTCGATACACGGCGCTGCGCGCGGCACTCGAGACGAACGGAGTGTTTTGAGAATCCACAACAAAACCCCGTCCGCATCGAGAACCTGCGAAGCCGGTGTATCGAGATGCCAGCGCGGATGCCGATCAGCCCGCTGCCCCGGTATGCTTCACCTATGACGCTTCGCCTCGCCGCGCTGATTCTTGCCGTATTGCTTGCCTCCCCCGCGCTGGCGGCCGACGTCTATCGTCAGGAGCAGCCGGACGGCAGCATCCGCTACACCGACAAGCCGCCGCACAAGGGGGCCAAGCCGGCCAAGCTGCCGCCGCTGTCCGGGACGATCTCGGCCACGGCTGGCACTTCGGGGTCGCGCGTGTTCTATACCGAGGAAGCCTTGCGCGAAGCGGCGCGGTTTGCGGTGAGCTTGGAATCGCCGACACCGGGACAGGAGCTGCGCATCGGTGCCGACCGTGCGGTGGCTGCGGCCAATGTCATGCCCGGACTGGTCACAGGCTTCGGCCTGATGTACTACCTTGATGGCGCAGCGATGACCGCCGATCCGGTTGATCAGCTCAGCGTGCTGATGCCGCTGATGCAACCCGGTGCACACAAGGTCCGGGTCGTCGTGCTCGACGGCAAGGGGCGCGAAGTGGCCCGATCCGCGGAAACCAGCTTCCTCGTCAGCGCACCAAAGTAGATCATCGCGCACCATTTATGCGCACCAAATCAGTGCGTGTTGCTGGTGCTTGAGCTAGTCTGAGCCTCCCAGGCCGTGGCCTGCATCTTGCGATGGCATCTCCATGAGATTGGTTTCCCGTAGCCGCGTCACAGCGGACGAAGCACTGGATGGGATGACCGCGGCGGTGATTGCCGTGGACGAACAGCTGCACGTGACCATACTCAACTCGGCCTGCGAAAGCCTGTTCGGCATTTCGCGCCGCATGGTCATGGGCGCGCTGCTGACCGATGCCATTACCCACTTAAAACCTCACGAGCCGCGCCTGCTCGACGCCCTGCGGACGACGACCGGGTTCATTGAGCGCGAGACTGAACTGAGCCGTAATGGCGACGGCAGCGTGACGGTCGACTGGACCGTGACGCCGTTCATGGCCGGCGGCAAGCGTCCGGGCCTGCTGCTGGAACTGCACGCGCTTGACCGCCACCTGCGCATCTCGCGTGACGAACAACTGCATGCGACCTTCGACGCCAGCCGCCAGCTGATCCGCGGCATGGCGCACGAGATCAAGAATCCGCTCGGCGGCATCCGCGGCGCGGCGCAGCTGCTGGAGCGCGAGTATCCGGACGACGGTCACCGGGAATACACCACGGTGATCATTCGCGAGGTCGACCGCCTGCAGAACCTGGTCAACCGCATGCTCGGGCCCAACCGCCTGCCGCAGAAGTCGCCACTCAACGTGCACGAAGTCCTCGAACACGTGCGCCAGCTGGTGCAGGCTGAGGCGCCGCCGGATGTCTGCGTACTGCGCGACTACGATCCCAGCATTCCGGATCTCGATGCCGACCGCGAGCAGCTGATCCAGGCCGTGCTCAACATCCTGCGCAATGGCCTTCAGGCGCTCGACGGCGAGGGCACGATCACGCTGCGCACGCGCACCAAGCGTCAGTTCACGATCGCGGCCCTGCGCCACAAGCTGGTCGTGCAGATCGACATCGAGGACAGCGGCTCCGGCATTCCGGCGGTCATGCTCGAGAAGATTTTCTTCCCGATGGTCACGACGAGGCCCGAAGGCACCGGACTTGGCCTGCCGATTGCTCAGTATCTGATCCACAGCCACGGAGGGCTCATCGAATGCCGGAGCCGGCCGGGCTGCACCGTATTCACCATTTACCTGCCGCTGGAATCTCCATGAGTGCGATCAACGTCTGGATCGTGGACGACGACGAGTCGATCCGCTGGGTGCTGGAAAAATCGCTTGCTCGCGATGGCATGCGCGTCACCAGTTTTCCCGGCGCGGCCGAGCTGCAGGACGCGATCGCCGATTCGGTTCCGGATGTGCTGATCAGTGACATCCGCATGCCCGGCGTCGATGGCCTGACCCTGATGCAGCGGGTGCGCGAGGCGCATCCGGAGCTGCCGGTCATCATTATGACCGCGCATTCCGATCTCGATGCGGCCGTTGCCTCGTACAAGGGCGGTGCGTTCGAGTACCTGCCCAAGCCCTTCGATGTCGACAGCGTTGCCGAACTGGTGCGGCGCGCAGCGAAGAAGCGCGAAATCACCGACGAGCCGGTTGTCGAGCAGACTGCGGCGATGATTGGCGAAGCACCTGCGATGCAGGACGTCTTTCGCGCGATCGGCCGCCTTTCGCATTCGCATATCACCGTGCTGATCACCGGCGAATCCGGCACCGGCAAGGAGTTGGTTGCGCGTGCGCTGCACGTGACGAGTCCGCGCAGCAGCCGTCCGTTTCTCGCGATCAACACCGCGGCAATCCCCAAGGATCTGCTCGAAAGCGAATTCTTCGGCCATGAGCGCGGCTCGTTCACCGGCGCTGCAACGCAGCGCAAGGGCCGCTTCGAGCAGGCCGACGGCGGCACCCTGTTCCTCGATGAAATCGGCGACATGCCTGCCGATCTGCAAACGCGTCTGCTGCGCGTGCTGCAGAACGGCGAGTTCTATCGCGTCGGTGGTGTTGCGCCGATCAAGGTCGATGTGCGCGTCATCGCGGCAACCCACCAGGACCTCGATCAACTTGTCCGCGAAGGCCGCTTCCGCGAAGACCTCTATCACCGCCTCAACGTCATCCGCATCCGCATTCCTGCGCTGCGCGAACGCCCGGAAGACATTCCGCAACTCGCACGCCACTTCCTGCAGCGTGCCTCGGAAGAACTGCAGGCCGAGCCCAAGCGCCTGCTGCCGAACGTGCTGCAGCGCTTCCGCCAGTTTCCATGGCCGGGCAACGTGCGCCAGATGGAAAACATCTGCCGCTGGCTGACCGTGATGGCGCCGGGGCAGGACGTGCATCTGCAGGACCTGCCGCCCGAGTTGCAGGCCACTTCACGCGTCGTGCCGGCCTCAGCGACCTCGGTTCCAGTGGGTGATGCGAGTGCTGCACCCGCAGCGTCATTCCTGCAGGAGGTGGGCAACGGTCAGTGGAGCGCGCTGTTGCGTGGCTGGGCGGCGCAGGCCTTTGCCGACGGCCAGAGCGACGTGCTCGACATCGCGACACCGGAATTCGAACGCACGATGATCGAGGCCGCGCTTGATGCGACGCACGGCCAGCGTCAGGAAGCGGCGAAGCGCCTGGGCTGGGGCAGAAACACCTTGACCCGCAAGATCAAGGAACTGGGGATGGAGGACTGAAGTTTCGTCGAGCTTCGTTCTGGCATCTCGATACACCGCGCTCACGCGCGGCACTCGATGCGAACGGAGTTTTGTTTTTGACTTTGACGCGCCCACCAAATCCCGTTCGCATCGAGTGCCTGCGAAGCAGGCGTATCGAGATGCTGGTGTTACAGCCGCTCAGAGCGTCCGCACAATTATCACCGACATGCTGATCAGGCAGCCTATGCCAAGGCCGTAGCTCAGCGTTCGCCACGGTTGCAGCTGGTTCAGATAGCAGACCGTGTGCGAGATGCGCGCCGCAGTGAAGATGCCGAACAGCCACGGCGCCGCAGCCGTAGAAGCCTGGCACATCACATAGATGATGCCCAGCGCAAAGAACACCGGAATGTTCTCGACATCGTTGGCCCAGGCACGCGCGGCACGCTGGACCTCCGGCAATTCCTCCGCCACCGGCTGACGCCCGGCGAAGCGCGCGTCCTCGGCATTGCGGAAGCTGCCGCGTCCGATGCGGTGCCAGCCCTGGTACAGCGAGATTGCAAACATCTTGGCGAACAGGATGACGCTGCACAGCGCCATCCAATCCAGCGTGCTGTCCATGTTCAGGCTCCCTTGGTTTGCCCCGCCAGCGTGCGCAGCAGTGTTGCACTGGCCTCGTCGGCCGGAAAGAAACTTTCGACGCGCAACTCGTCCGCCGTCACATCCTGCGGTGTGCCGAAGGTTGTCAGCGTCGTGAACATGCGCAGGTCCATGCCATGCGCGCGGAAGTGGGTGGGCAGAACCGGCAGGCGGCTGGCTTCGAGATCAATCTGACGCAGCTTCGCCGGCAGGCCGGGATAGCGCAGCACTTCGTCGAGCACGTCCTGCACCTCCGGATGCTCCAGCGCCTCGCGCGCAGTGCGCGCGAGAAACGGCGGGGCAATCTCGTCGAGATTCATGATCAGCGGACGCAGGCCTTCGGGATGGAAGGTCAGCTTGAACAGATTGCGCGGGCCGTCGCCACAGACGCGTTGCCACATCGCTTCCGGATCTCCGGCCATCTGCGTGACCCGCATCATCGCGTCGTTCGCCATCACCAGATTCCAGGCACGATCGACCACCACGGCAGGATACGGCTCGTGGTGGCGCAGCATCAGGCCCAGGGCTTCGCGCACCGGCTGCATGTCTGCCGCTTCGAGCGTGCGCTGCGGATAGATGCCGGCGAAGCCGGCACTGTTCAGCAGGCGGTTGCGCTCGCGCAGCGGCAGGTCGAGCGCCTGCGCGAGCTGCACGACCATCT
>JALYJV010000327.1 GCA_030775105.1 Pseudomonadota bacterium
ATCTGATTCACCTGCGTCTGTGGCTGTTTCGACCCAAGTCTTATCAGCTGCCGGAACCGAACGGACTGTGGGGCGCAGTTTTTGATGGCCTGATCGATTTGCAGAGAAAGAATCGCAAAAAGAAAAAGAAGCTGGCTGCGATGCTGGCCGAGTTCCAGGCCTCGACCGCTGCGCTCCCGGATGGCGCGGTGGTGCTGGGTTCGCGCGGCGAGATCGCGTGGTTCAACAGTGCCGCGCGCCAGTTGCTCGGTCTGCGTCAGGCACAGGACATCGGCATTCGTGTGCCCAATCTCGTGCGCAGCCCAGCCTTCACCGAATACTTCGAGCGAGGTGTGTTCGACGGTGAAGTCGAAGTGCAGTCACCGGTCAATGGCAGCAAGACACTTTCACTGCGCGCGATTCGCTACGGCAGAGGGCAGCTGCTGCTGATCGTGCGCGATGTGTCCGAACGCATGATGCTCGATGCCGCGCGGCGCGACTTTGTTGCCAATGCTTCGCATGAGCTGCGTACGCCGCTGACCGTGCTGCGCGGTTATCTCGATCTGATGGAGATGGACGCGCAAACCGCGAAGGGCGTCACAGGTCCGCTCGCACCCTGGCAGTCGCCGTTGATGGAAATGCGTAACCAGACGCTGCGCATGGAGGCGCTGGTCAACGACATGCTCAAGCTCGCGCGCCTCGAGTCCAGCCGCGCGCAAATGCGCGACGAACCGCTGGACGTACCCGGCCTGATCCAGCGAGTCATCGAGGATGCACGACAGCTGTCCAAGGGCCAGCACCGTATCGACGTCAGTGCCGACGCAGCGCTGTCGCTGCTCGGTGGCGAAATCGAGCTGCACAGCATCTTCGCCAACCTCATTACCAACGCCGTGCGCTATACCCCCCCCGGTGGGACGATCCGCGTGTCCTGGGGGAAAACCATGGAAGGCGCGTGCTTCACGGTTGCCGATACCGGGATCGGTATTGCGCAGAAAGACATCCCGCGCCTCACCGAGCGCTTCTACCGTGTCGACGTCGGCCGGTCACGCGCCAGCGGTGGCACGGGACTCGGGCTGTCCATCGTCAAGCATGCGATCGAGTCCTTCGACGCGCGCATGGAAATCGACAGCGAGATCGGGGTCGGCACGACGTTCAGATGCACCTTTCCGCCGCATCGCGTCACGGACGTCATTGCGGCGGCTTAGGCACCTCGGTACCGCGGTGACTGGCGACACGTCATGCCGATGATCGTCGCCTGCTTTCCCGCGATATCGGCCCGGGAAAATAGACTCCGTTCCTTGTCCCGGATCTAATCGACCACGATATTGAAGACCCCTTCCGCCTTGTCAAACAGACCGAAGAAGCGGGCCAGATCGATGCGGCTGCCGCTGGTCTTGAGATCATCGCTGAGCAAGGTGTCACCGACGCTTCCGGTGTTTGTCATCATCCTGATGAAAATCTCGTGTGTCAGCTCCAGTGTTGCATTGGCATCGGCTGCCGCCACCGTCTTGCGGTGATGCAGTACGGCGTTCTCGATCCACAGCACGTAGGTTTCCCGGCGATCCGAGAACACCAGATTGATCCTGTAGTCCTTGTCTTCTGCAGCCTCTGCGTTCAGTGATGCCGCCATTGCATCGAGAAAGCGCTCGGTCGGTGTCTGCATCAGCACGTCGAGGAAGGCTGCGCGGCTGATGCCCTTGACGGGCGGCCCGTTGCGCAGCTCCGCCGCGGCGGTCAGATAGCTGTTGCGCCAGGTGGCGGACTCCGCCATGTAGCCCATCTGGTCATAGGCGCGAGCCAGCAACGTCTTGGCGGCAACGTTGCCGCCATCGGCGAACACGACATGGTTGAGCAGCTCGGCGGCCCAGCGGTAATCGCCTTCTTCGAATGACCGTTGCGCCGCCGAGATGGCCTTGTCCGCGCCACCCAGCAGGGCGACGTAGCGCTTCGCCGCATCGGCGGGGGGCAGCGGATTCAGGCGCGCCGGGTTGCCGTCGTAGTTGCCGAGATAGAACTGGTAGATCGCCCTCACGTTGTGACGGATATCGCCGTAGTAGCCGCGCACGCCAAAATAGGAAGACAGCGATTTCGGCAGCCGCACCATGTCGGCAATCTCGTTTGGCGTGTATCCCGCATTCATCAGGCGCACGGTCTGATCGTGCATGTAGCGATACATGTCGCGTTGCTTGCTGATGAACTCGGTGACGTTTTCGGAGCCCCAGACCGGCCAGTTGTGCGAACCGAAGTACACTTCGGTGTCGGTGTTCTGCTGTACGGCTTCATCCAGATAGCGGCTCCAGCTCAAGGTGTCGCGCACCTTGGAGCCGCGAATCGGCAACAGGTTGTGCATCGTCTGCGCCAGAATTTCCGCGCCGCAATAGGCTTTCATGTCCGGCAGCTCGAAGCTCAGCTCTGCGGGCGCTTCGGTATTCGGCACGTTGTGGAAGACGAACCGCAGGCCATCCACCACGCGCTCCTCCGTCGGTTGCGTGATGTGATCGGTGGGCGCGATGACGCCGAAGCTGCCGTATGCCACGTTCTTGCCGAGCCCCGCATCGACAAAGCCCCTGGCAGAACGTTCGAGGTTCTTGCCGAACTGGAAGCCGGAGCGCCGGCCCATCGCGAGGCCGACCATCACGTTCTCACTGGTTGCTTCTTCCATGAATCCGGACGGCGCGATGATGGGGATGCTGCGTGTCGCGGCCTCCTCCTTGCTTAACACACCGAGCGCGCCGCCGAAGTGATCGACATGGCTGTGCGTATAGATCATTGCCGATACCGGCTTGTTGCCGAGATGCTGGCGTGCGAACGCGATGGCCACCGTCGAAACTTCGCGTGCAGTCAGTGGGTCGACGACGATCCAGCCGGTCCTGCCCTCGATCAGCGTCATGTTGGAGATGTCGAATCCGCGCAGCTGATAGATGCCGTCCATCACCTTGTACAAGCCGGCCTGCTTGTTCAGCAGGGCGTGCCGCCAGAGGCTGGGATTGACCGTGGCAGGCGCTTCGCCCTGCAGAAAGTCGAAGCCCGCAAAATCAACCAGCACTTGTCCGTCCGGGCCGAGGACCCGACCCGTCGGCTTGGCGATCAGGCCACGTGCGGCGTTCTCAAAGTCGCGCTGATCCGCAAGATTGAGGGATTGCGCCATCTCCGCGTTGGCCTGCTGCGTTGCAGGCATCGCCTCGCTGGCGCTGCCGCCGACACCTTCAGATGTCTTGCTGCAGCCGGAAATCATCGCTGCCAGCAAGCACAGGCCATAGAGCTTGTTCATGATCTTCTCCTCGCACTTTCTTGTAATAAAAAATCCCCGGAAAGATGCCTTGCGGGGGATTTTTGTGCCAGCCGTAAATTGACCTCTGGGGCTCGGCGCCAGAATGCGCTACGGTGATGCAGCCGCAGGAAGCGGAGACCAAGGAGGGTAGCGATGGGTTTCATTTCGTGGATCGTGCTGGGCCTGATTGCAGGTGTGTTCGCGAAGATGATCATGCCGGGCAAGGACCCGGGTGGCTTCATCATCACGATCGTGCTCGGGATTGCCGGCGCGTTTGTCGGCGGCTGGATCGGCACGAAGCTGGGCATCGCCAGCTTCAATGGATTCACCTTGCAGGGCATCCTGGTTGCGACTGGTGGTGCGATGGTGGTGCTGATCCTGTATCGGCTGATCAAGAAGACCTGACGCACAAGCCGCGTTACGTCTCCCGCAGCTTGCGCCACAGCGTGCTGCGACCAATGCCGAGCCGGCGGCTGGCTTCTTCACGGTTGCCGCCGGCCTCTTCAAGCACCTTGAGAATGTGTTCGCGTTCGAGTCCGCGCTGCACGGTCTTGAGGCCCGTGCTGGGTTCCTCGCTTTCGGCGTTCGCGCTCGATGGATGCAGCTCGGGGAGCAGTGCATGCAACTCTTTGCTGCTGAGTTGGCTGCTGTCATCGACGCTGCTGCAATAGACGGCGATGCGTTCGGTCACATTCTCCAGTTCACGCACATTGCCGGGCCAG
>JALYJV010000328.1 GCA_030775105.1 Pseudomonadota bacterium
CAGCTTGGCGTCGAGCTGTTCAAGCGTCTGCCCGGCGGCATCGAGCTGACCCCGGCGACGCTCGCAACGCTGCCGGTGCTGCAGCGCGCCTTCGAGCTGATCGCACGGAGTGTCGGCGAGCTGCGCAACTACGGCAGCACGCCGCAGCTGACGGTGCGCGCAACGCCGACCTTTGCCTCGCGCTGGATGATGCCGCGTCTGCACAGCTTCCTGGCCGCGCATCAGGGCATCGACGTGCGCGTGCTGGCGAGCGGCAACGTGCTCAATCCCGCTGGCAATCCGGCGGGCAGCGGCCCGGGGGTCGAACCGGACATCGAGATCCGCTTCAGCAACGGCCGCCCCGATGGCAACGACGTTGATCTGTTGTTCAATGTCGGCATCGTGCCGATGTGCCACCCACGCCTGCTCAGAAGCGGACCCTGGCCGCTGAAGACGCCGGCGGACCTGCGCCACCACGCGCTGCTACATGGCGACATGCACATCGCCGACCGCGCACGTTCCGCATGGAGCCTGTGGTTGCGCCATGCCGGCGTGACGAATGTCGATCCGCGGCGCGGCCTGCAGTTTGATCACCCGACGCTGGCACTGGATGCGGCGGCCGACGGCCTGGGCGTGACGCTGGCGACGCCGCTGTTCGCGAAGAGTGAGCTGGAGCGTGGCGACATCGTCGTGGCGTTCCCGATCGCGATCACGCTGGACCGGGCCTATTACGCGGTGACCGCTCCGGCATCCAGCAAGCGCCCCGAAGTCATGGCGTTCCGGCAATGGCTGCTGGAGGAAGCGGCGGCCGACGCACGGGATGCCGAGCGCCCCAAAAAGAAAAGGCCGCGAAAATCGCGGCCTGAATAGATCCCATGCGGGACCTGGAGGAGACTGGTTTGGCCGCCAGAAGCGTGCCAATGGCGAGGCCGGTTTCGAGGCCGGCTCGCCAGAATGGGTTCAGGCTGCCTTGAGCAGCTTTTCCGGCGCTTCCCAAGCCGCGGCAACCGGGGTCTGGACTGAAACGCGTGCTGGAACTGCCAGATTCTGCGGTTTCGCGCTGTTCTGACGGCGGCGATCGACGAGGGCATCGACCATTTCCAGGGCGGCCGTCGAGGCCAGGAAGAGTGCAGCGCTGCCAACAACAAGGGTTCCGAACATTTGCGTACCCGCCGATTTCTCGTGCGTTTTGAGGTGTGTACGCAGACTACGGTTCTTGCTGCGATGCAGCAATTGATCTTTCCTCACAGCGCGGTTTAGTAAAACTAAACCACTTAGCCTTGTCAAAATCGCATAAGCCAAGCGATTGGATATGCCGGGCCGGGTTACCGATCTATTCGGCTCCATGCCGACGCCTCCCGGCTTCGATGCCTTCGCCACGCGGCGCCCAGCCGCAGTTGCGGGAAATCAAAGGGCCGCAATCCGGCAATCCAGACACTGCAATTTTTGCAGAACGCAATTGCGTGCCTGCCGTTACCTTGGCGCGACCCCGACTAGTGCCGCTAATAAAAGATCCGTAACAACAATGCCTTGCCTCCGTACATCCGGCTTTCGCAGGGTGGCACTCAAGCTGCGTCAGGAAATGCACTGTGTCCACCCACCGTACTCCAGGCAGGCCCATGCACATTCAATGCGGAATATTGACCCGACTTCGGAAGACGGCACTCACGCTGTTCTGTCTCGGCCTCGCGCTGACCGGATCCAGGACGGCAACGGCGAGCTCCGCCAACGCCATGGACGCGGCGCGCGGGCATGTCACCTATGTCGATTTCTGGGCTTCCTGGTGCGGGCCCTGCGCAGAGTCCTTTCCGTGGCTGAACGCGATGCATGACAAGTACGCCGCCCAGGGCTTGCGGATCGTCGGCGTAAGCGTCGATACCGAAGCCAGCAATGCAGAACGTTTCCTGCGCCGGCATCCGGCCCGGTTCGATGTGACAGCCGACCCCACCGGCAAGCTGGCCGAAACCTACAGCATCGAGAACATGCCTTACGCCGTGCTCCTGAACGCCGAGGGCACGGTGCTCTATCGACACTCAGGCTTTCGAGCGACGGATACGACGGACTACGAACAGCACATCAAAGCGGCGTTGGCTGCCAATGGAGCGAAGCGATGAAAGCGATCCTGATCTTCGCTGTAGTCATGCTGATGAGCGGCTGTTCGAGTCTGGGCGCCAAGCCCTGGCAGCGCGAGGCGCTCGCGCGCCCGGACATGAATCCGGATTCCGAGCCGCTGCGATCAGCACTCGATGACCATCTGTACTTCAGCAAGGAAGCCGCCAGCGGCGGTCGGGGCTTCGGCGGCGGCGGCTGCGGGTGCAACTGACATGAGCCAGAAAGCAAAAGCTATCGGTGTCGCGGCCTGCGCACTGCTCGGCAACTCCGCCGCAGCTCAGGCCGAACCTCCAAAATGGGAAATCGATACTGCAACGCTGATCTACAGCGAGATCGATCGGGTATCGCTGATCGAGCCCGTCATCGCGCTGCGTCGCAACTGGGGCGAGCGCAGCTTTGGTGCGCGCCTGACGCTGGACAGCCTCACCGGGCCGTCCCCGAGCGGCGCGACGCCAGCGTCAACGATGCAGACCTTCACCGGCGCGTCTGGCGGGGGTGATCTCTACACCGCCGAGCCCGGCGAGATTCCCCTCGACGATGCGTTCCGCGACACCCGCGTGGCACTGGCGCTTGACTACTCGGCGCCGCTGTTTGGTGGCTGGGCTGCGAGCTACGGCTTCAACTTCTCGAAGGAGTACGACTATCAGTCGATCGGCGCATCGCTACGCGTACTGCGCGATTTCAACCAGCACAACACGACACTGTCTGCCGGTGTTGCGTACGCGCAGGACACGATCGAACCCGTCGGCGAAGTTCCATTGCCACTGGCCGTGATCCAACGTCGCTACAGCGAAGACGACAGCGACGGCGAGAACCGCAGCCTGCGCGATGCCAGCGACAGCAAAAGCGTTGGCGATCTCCTGGTCGGCATCACTCAGGTCATCGATCCACACAGCCTGGTCCGCGCCAACCTGGTATTCAGCCAGTCCAGCGGCTACCTCACTGACCCTTACAAGATCGTCTCGGTCGTCGGCACCGACGGCGAACCGCTGCGCTACGTGCGTGAAGGCCGGCCCGATTCGCGCACCAAGACCGGCGTATTCACCGAGTACCTCCGCGACTTCAGCGGCGACACCTTGAGGCTCAGCTATCGCTTCCTGACCGACGACTGGGGTATCGACAGCCACACGCTGGAAACCTCGTATCGCCTGCCGTTCGGGACCAGCAGCTATGTCGAGCCGCAGCTGCGCTACACAATCCAGAGTGCCGCGGACTTCTATCGCGTTGCGCTGTTCGATGGCGAAGAACAGACCGTGCAGAATGTCAGTGCCGACTATCGGCTGGGAGCAATGAGTGCTTGGACAGCAGGGGTGCAGATTGGCCACAAGCTGCAGAGCGGCTCCGACATCAGCCTGCGCCTCGCCTACTACATGCAGACGCCGAAGGAGGATGCCGTGCCTGCGCAGGCAGCCGCCGGGCTGTCGAAGTTCGGCGAACTCGTGCCCGACACCCAGGCGGTCATGGCGACCATCGCGTACCGGTTCGACTGGTGAATGAAGAATCTCCCAGGGTGATCTCTGGCCCCGGTGGCGCGAAGCTGGCCAGCTTCCGCGCCATGGCCAGCCCCTGGGAGGTTCAAGTTGCTGGCGCCGATGCCGAAGAGCTCACGCGCGTCGCGGCAGCGGTTGCGGCGGAAGTTCGACGCATCGAGCACAAGTACAGCCGCTATCGCAACGACGGGATCGTTCACCGGCTCAACAACGCGCTTGGCGCTGCAGTCGAGGTCGATGACGAGACCGCGCGCCTGCTCGACTACGCTCAGCAGCTATGGGCGCTCAGCGACGGACGATTCGATATCACGACGGGCGCGTTGCGGCGCGTCTGGACTTTCGATCGCAGCGATCGGATCCCCGATCAGACCGCGATAGATGCGGTGTTGCCGTACGTCGGCTGGGGAAAGCTGCAATGGACCCACCCACGCGTGCAGATGCCCAAGGGCATGGAGATCGATTTCGGTGGGATCGGAAAGGAGTACGCCGTAGACCGTGCGCTCCTGCTCGCCCAGGCACAAACCAGCAAACCGCTGCTGATCAACGGCGGGGGTGACATCGCAGCCAGCGCGCCGCCGGCGGCGGACCAGGCCTGGCGTATCGGCATCGTCAGTGACGACGGCGCGGCGACGCCAGCACTCAAGCTGCAGCGCGGTGCGGCAGCAACCAGCGGCGACGCGCATCGATACCTGCTGAAAGACGGGGTGCGCTACAGCCACATTCTTGATCCCCGATCAGGATGGCCGGTACCGGATGCGCCGCAGAGCGTGACCGTGCTCGCAGCAACCTGCAGCGAAGCGGGCAGTCACTCAACGATCGCACTGCTGCATGGGGCATCTGCGGAAGACTATCTCGCATCCGCAGGCGTTGACCATTGGGTTCAGCGCATCGCGCAGTCAGGCGAAATCCGAAGGGCACCCGTTTGCGCCGCCTGACTCACGGGAATCCACTGCTGGCTATGGATGATGCTCAGAGCAGTGGCGGATTGAGGCGCTTGAACGCCTTGTCGATGCGGTAGGAGTAATGCGGATAAGCCGGCATCACGGCGCTGACCGCGTCGAGGCGACCGATCTGCTCCGGGGTTAGGCTCCAGCCGACCGCGCCGAGGTTGTCACGCAGCTGCGCTTCATTGCGCGCGCCGACAATCAGTGACGACACGGTCGGCCTGGATAGCAACCAGTTCAGCGCGATCTGCGGAATCGTCTTGCCGGTTTCTGCGGCAAGCGCGTCAAGCACGTCGACGATCCGGTGCAGGCGCTCTTCATCGACCGGCAGCCCCCAGTGCGCAACTTCCTGCAGTCGACCGCCAGCGGGAAAGTCCTGTCCGCGCCTGACTTTGCCGGTCAGGCGTCCCCAGCCCAACGGACTCCACACCAACGCACCGACGCGCTGGTCCAGCGCCAGCGGCATCAGTTCGGCTTCGTAGTCACGCCCGACCAGCGAGTAATGCACCTGGTGCGCGACATAACGCGGCCAGCCGCGCTGCTCGGCGATCGCCAGCGACTTCATCAGCTGCCAGCTGGGGAAGTTGGACGCGCCGACGTAGCGCAGCTTGCCGGCACGGACCAGCATGTCGAGCGTGTACAGCACTTCCTCGATCGGCGTCGACGCATCGAAGCCGTGCAGCTGCAGCAGGTCGATGTAGTCGGTGCCGAGACGCTTGAGTGCGGCGTCGACCGCCGCCGGCAAGCGATGCCGCGAAGAACCGAACTCGTTCGGCCCGCGCCCGGTCGGCAGGCTGATCTTGGTCGAGATCAGCACCTGGTCGCGCCGGCCCTTCACCGCGGCGCCGAGGATCTCCTCCGACGCGCCGTTCGAGTAGACATCCGCGGTGTCGAACAGATTGACGCCGGCCTCAAGGCAGATGTCGACCAGGCGCCGCGCTTCGTTGACGTCGCTGCTGCCCCAGGCCGAGAAGAATGGCGCTTCACCGCCAAAGGTCGCAGCGCCGAAGCTGAGCGCCGACACCTTGAGGCCGGAGGCACCGAGGGAGAGGTATTCCATCACTCAGCTTTCCCGCGCGGAAACAACCACACCCCGTTCGTGTCGAGTGCCGGCGAAGCCGGTGTATCGAGGGTGTCGCGAAGGCGACACCGACGCAACAGTGGTGGCATCTCGATACACCGCCCGCTTCGCGTGCGGCACTCGATGCGAACGGGATGTGTGGAAGCGCCCATCGAAGAGGAAATCCGACCTACGGCTTCTTCCGGTTCGAGCGGCTCAGGCGCCACTCCGGCGGGTACTCCATGTCCATGTCCTTGACGACGTTGTTCAGGCCCTTGCCAAAGACTTCGGCGCCGAGCTGCACGTCGGCAGCACTGTCGTTCTTCATCATCGGCAGCATACCCTCGACGAAGCCGGTCATCAGGCTGCCCATGTACTCGCCGCGGTACTGCTTGTACATCTCGAGGAAGGTTTTCTGCACCGCGACGACATCCATCGGTCGCGTGCGCGAGCAGGCCATCGCGTACTTCTTGATTTCCGCATCCAGTTGGTCGCGCGGCACGATGCTGTTGATGAAGTTGCACTTGTCCATCTCGGCGGCGGTGAACGGCCGGCCGGTGAACAGCATCTCCTGAAACTTGCGCAGGCCGATGGTCTCGACCCAGGTCCACAGCCGCGGGCCCCAGCCGGCGTAGCGGAACGAAGGGTGACCGAACAGCGCCTCATCCGAGGACACCAGCAGGTCGGCGTCGGCCGCCTGATAGAAATGCCAGCCGTAGACGTAGCCCTTGGCCTCGACGATGCTGATTTTCTTGAATTCCTGCAGCGGCCGGTTGCCGGCGCGGGCCTTGGCGTAGTGATCGGTCATGCCATGCAGGAAGCGGAAGCTGCCTTTGGGCGGGTATTTGACGTCCGGATCGTCGATTCCGAACTCATGCAGCATCGAGATGTTTTCGTTGCCTTCGGACAGCATTTCGGCCTGCTCCGGCAGGTCGCCGCCAGCGCCGAAGTGGTCGCCGACGCCGCGAATGACCAGGACTTTGACCTCGTCATCAATATTGGCCTTGAAAACCAGGTCGGCGTAGACCTGGCGCATGCCGGCCGTCGTCGCGTTATGGCGGTCGGGACGGTCGAAAGTCAGGTAGGCGATGCGGTTTTCGACGTCTTTTTCATAACGGATGTACTTCTTGGCTTCTTTTTTTAGATCATCAATGTTGATCATTTCAGGGCTCGCCGGTGGTATTCTGGAGTCACTGACGGTTATGGCACGCAAGCTTGGATAGCGTCCTGACACTTCGTGTGGCGGGATCGACATTCAGTGCAAAGTGCCCCGCGACCTGCCTGCCGCAGGTCGCCGAGGAGGAGCAAGGCAATGACAGACGGACACTTCTACAGCCTCGACGGGCCGCTCGACTCCATGCCGGTCAAGCGCCAGATGCGCGCCGCCAACCTGACCGGCTTCGCCGACGTCGTCCGCGGCCTGGGCGCCGATCCGCGGCGCATCCTTGAGAAATACGAGATCGATCCGCGCGCCCTGCGCGATCCGGATTTCTATATCGACACCAAGTCGCTCGTCGATGTGCTCGAACACTGCAGCCGTTCGTTCAACGATTCGCTGTTCGGCCTGCGTCTGGCACAGCACCAGGACCCTGAAGTCTTCGGCTCGGTCTCCGCACTGTGCCGCGCGGCAAGCACGCTCAAGGAAGCGCTGGAAAGCTTCGTCGACTACATCCCGGTCGTGCATTCACCGCAGGCCGTGCTCGAACTCGTCGAGGGCAGCGACATCGCCGAGCTGAGGTGGCACGTGCAGTCCGATCTCGGCCAGAATAACCAGGCGAACTACAAGGCGACGCTGCTGATTCTCAAGCTGCTGCGCCAGATCGGCGGCCCGAAATTCCGTCCCAGCTACGTCAATCTCGCCGTCGACGTACGTCCGCACGATGTACCGGAGCTGTCGAAGCAGTTCGGCTGCCTGTTCCGCGGCAAGGCCGCCGCGAACACCATCGCCTTCCCCGCCGCTGCGCTCCACCAGTCCGTCGGCAGCGCCAACCGCCTGCTGTTCCGCCTGCTGGGCGGCTATCTCGGCCGCGTACGCGCCGCATCGCGTACGACGATCGTCGAGCGTGTCGAGGACTATGTCCGCGGCTCGCTGTCGACCGGCAGTTGCTCGATCGAGCACTGCGCGGACAAGCTCGGCACCTCGGTGCGCACGCTGCAGGCCAATCTCAGCGAGAACGAACTGCGCTTCTCGGACATTCTCGAAAAACAGCGCATCGAACTCGCCAAGGTCCATCTCGAACGCGGCGAGCTGTCGCTCGACGATGTGGCGTACATGCTCGGCTACTCCGAGCAGTCGAGCTTCGGCCGTGCGTTCAAACGCTGGACCGGCGCGACACCGCAGCGATATCGCAAGAATCTGGAAGCGGCGGCGGCTTAATACCGCTGCGGCATCTCGATACATTGCCCGCGCCCTACGCGGTCAACACTCGATGCGAACGGGTGATTTTTCTCCCAAAACCCAAATGTCCGTTCGTGTCGAGTGCCGCACACTTGCGTGCGTTGTATCGAGACACCAGCACTGACCCTGCAGCGGCCTAGTTCGCCACCAGCGCGTGCTTCGCCGCAACCCACCCCCACACAAACGACGGGCCGATGCTGCACCCGGCGCCCGGATAGCAGCGCCCCATAACCGACGCCGTCGACACCCCGGTCGCGTACAGGCCGCCGATCACCGATCCATCCTCGCGCAGCACGCGCGCATGCTCGTCGGTGACGACACCGCCGAAGGTGCCGACATCGCCGGGCACGACCGGCACCGCGTAATACGGACTCTCGCTGATCGCACCGAGCGTCTGCGACGGTCGATTCAACGGATCACCGAGCCAGCGATCGTAGGCACGCTCGCCACGCTGGAAATCCGTGTCGCGATTCGCCGCGACAAAGCCATTGAACCGCTCGACCGTCGCCTTGAGCGTCGACGATTCCATCCTGAGCTGGCCGGCGAGCGCTTCGATGGAACCTGCCTCGTGCAGATAGCCGGCGTCGTACCACTGCTGCGGCTTGCGCGCGCCCGGCATCTTTCCGCCGAGCATGTACTTGCGCATGTACTGGCCGTCGAACACCGCCCAGCTTGGCACCGCAGGAACCCGCTGGTTGCGCTCGAACATGCCCCGGCAGAACGCCATGTAGGAACCACCTTCGTTCATGTAACGGACTCCGCTCTGGTCGACGAGGATCGCGTGCGGCGCAGCGGTCATGCGCTGCGCCGTCGGCTTGAAGTCGGCGTCTTCGGTGCCGGGCGGCAAAGTGAGCTGCGTGCCGACCATCTCTTCCATCTGCGCGACGGCGGCACCGTGCAGCATCATTTCACCGATCATTTCGCCGGTGTCGCCGCTCGACGCCATCGTCCATCGCACCGACGTGCCCGGCTGATAGCGGTCACGCATCTGCTGGTTGCGCGCGAAGCCACCGGCATTGACGAGCACGCCGAGATCCGCAGCGATTCTCCACGGACGACCTTCCTTGACGGTCACGACACCCTTGACGAGGCCTTCCTCGACGATCAGCTGACGCACCGGCGATGCGGTACGAATCTCGACACCGGCGCGCAGTGCCGACTGCAGCATCCGACCTTGCAGCGCGGCGCCGGCAGATACCCACTGCTTGCCCGTGAGCTTCGCGCCGATGATCCGCAAACCGATTCTCAGCGCGAGCCACTTCACGCGCCACGAGCGCTTGATCGCCGGCAGTTCGAGCATCTCTTCGAGACTCGCCGGCATCGGCAGGAATCCCTTGCGCAGCCTGTCCTTCCAGGGCCCCAGCTCATTGACGTTGAAGCGCTCGGCAACGACGGTGCGGCCGGGCACCGAACCGCCGGGACGTTCGTCGTAGTAGTCCGGCCACTGCGCAACGCGGCTCAGGCGCAATCCCTGTGCGAGCAGGAACTCGACCATGCGCGGCGCTTCGACCAGATACTTGTTGCGGCGCTGCGCTGAAGTCCCCGGCGTGTCGGCGCGGTCGCTGATCAGGCCTTCGAGATACGCGGACGCCTGCTCGAAACTGTCGGGCACGCCATCGCGCTGCATGAAGGGATTGTTCGGGATCCACATGACGCCACCGGACCGGGCCGTCGTACCACCGACAAGCTCGGCCTTTTCGACGATCAGCACGCGCTTGCCCGCCGCCCGCATGACGAGCGCCGCACACATCGAGCCGCCACCGCTGCCGACGACGACAAAGTCGACCTGCTCGTCAAAACCGCTCATCGACCTCTCCCGGCTGCGGGCCGCAGCCTTGCGCCTCCGATCCTAAGCCATGCCCGCGCTACGCTTCGAAGGCCATTCCAACCACACCCAAAGGACGACTGGTCTGTCGCTGATCGTTCTCATGCCCGCAGGCGCAATGGCCCTGCGTGCAGAGGGTGGCGTGTCGATAAGATTTGGCGGATTCGCCCAAGAACCCAAACCCAGAAGCCCCGGCAATGACCAGTCTGAAGAAAGAGGCCTGCCTCATCGGTGGCGAGTGGGTCACGGGTAAGCGCTGGATCGATGTCGACAATCCGGCCACTGGCGCTGTCGTTGGCCGCGTTCCGCGCTTCGGCGCTGCGGAAACCGAACGCGCGATTGCCGCAGCGGAAGCGGCGATGAGCCCGTGGGCTGCGCGCACTGCGAAGGATCGCGCCGCGATCCTTCGCCGCTACTCCGAGTTCATCATCGCCCGCCAGGAAGACCTGGCCGCGATCCTGAGCGAGGAACAGGGCAAGCCGCTGACCGAAGCGCGTGGCGAAATCGTCTATGCCGCAGGTTTCATCGAGTGGTTCGCCGAAGAAGCCAAGCGCGTCTACGGCGATGTGATTCCGAGCCATGCGCCGGACAAGCGCATCGTCGTCCTCAAGCAGCCTATCGGTGTCGTCGCTGCAATCACGCCGTGGAATTTCCCGGCGGCGATGATCACGCGCAAGATCGGCCCGGCACTCGCGGCCGGTTGCGGCGTCGTCCTCAAGCCGGCGACGCAAACCCCGTTCACAGCGCTCGCGCTTGGCGTGCTCGCGATCGAAGCCGGCCTGCCAGCCGGCCTGCTCAACATCGTTACCGGCAGCGCGACCGAAATCGGCGCTGCGCTGACCGCCAGCGAGGTCGTGCGCAAGATCTCGTTCACGGGCTCGACCGAAGTCGGCGCCAAGCTCTATGCGCAGTCGGCACCGACGATCAAGAAACTCAGCCTCGAACTCGGCGGCAACGCACCGTTCATCGTGTTTGACGATGCCGATCTCGACGCCGCCGTTGCCGGCGCGATGCAGTCGAAGTTCCGCAACGCTGGACAGACCTGCGTCTGCGCCAATCGTATCTACGCGCAAGCCGGCATCCACGACGCCTTTGTCGCCAAGCTCACTGCCGCAACCGCAGCGCTGAAGATCGGTGCCGGCAATGAGCCGGGCACCGAGATCGGTCCGCTGATCGACGACAAGGCCGTCGCCAAGGTGCAGGAACACATTGCCGACGCGCTCACCAAGGGCGCGAAGGTACTGACCGGGGGGTCAGCGCATGCGCGCGGCGGACGCTTCTTCACGCCGACCGTGCTGACCGGTGTCACTGCCGACATGCTGGTCAGTCGCGAGGAAACCTTCGGCCCGCTCGCGCCGGTGTTCCGCTTCACCGACGAAAGCGAAGTGATCGCGCAGGCCAACGCCACACCGTTCGGCCTCGCCGCGTACTTCTATGCGCGCGACATCGGACGCATCTGGCGTGTCGCCGAACAGATCGAGGCCGGCATTGTCGGCGTCAACACCGGCCTGATCTCGACCGAGCTCGCACCGTTCGGCGGCATCAAGTCGTCGGGACTCGGCCGCGAAGGCTCGAAGTACGGCATCGAGGACTATCTGGAGATCAAGTATCTCTGTCTTGGGCTTTGAGTAAACGCTGCGCATTTGTTCTCCCTCTCCCCACGACCGTGAGGAGAGGGCCGGGGTGAGGGGCTGCTAGCTGGAGGCCCCTCACCCTGACCCTCTCCCCGCAAGCGGGGAGAGGGAATCTATAAAAACTTTCCGGATGGGGAATGACATGAGCAACAACTCAAACAAGCCGGTCGTGCTGATCACCGGCGCCAGTGCCGGACTCGGCGACGGCATCGCGCGCCGTCTCGCCAAGGGCGGTTTCCGTGTCGTCGCCGTCGCGCGGCGCAAGGACAGGCTCGAGCAGCTCGCGAAGGATCTGGCCGGGCAGACCGAAGTGCTCGTCGTCGCCGAGGATGTCACTGCGCCAGGCGCCAGCGATCGCGCCGTCGAAGCCACGATGAAGAAATTCGGGCGCCTCGACTGCCTGGTGAACAACGCCGGCTACTTCAAGTTCGGCGCGGTCGACCAGACCGACGATGCAATGCTCGACGAAGTGCTCGACATCAGCCTCAAGGCACCGTTCCGTTTCTGCCGCGCCGCGTTGCGCGTGATGGGCGCCGGCTCTTCGATCATCAGCATCGGCTCGGTCTGGGGCCTGCGCGCCGGCTTGAGCGGCGGCAGCTATTGCGCGGTGAAGGCCGGCCTCATCGGCCTGACCCAGTCGATCGCGGCCGACTATGGTGCAAAAGGCATCCGCGCCAACGTCGTCGCGCCCGGCGTCATCAAGACCGACATGACCAGAGACTTCTGGGACACCGACGGCTTCCAGCGCACCAATCAGGAAATGACGCCGTTCAACCGCGACGGCACGATCGACGACATCGCCAACACCGTGCACTTCCTGGCATCCAGCGAAGGCAGCTTCATCAATGGCCAGACCATCGCGCTCGATGGTGGCTGGTCGACGACCAAGTTCCTGTCCATGGACGCCCTGATCGCCGAGCGCGTCAGGAAAACCGCATAAGCTCAACGAATGAATTTCAACTGGGATACCGAGCAGCTGGAGTTCCGCGCGACGGTGCGGACGTTTCTCGCTGCCCATCTGCCCGCGGACTGGGAAGCGCTCGCCCATGGCCCAGGCTCGGCGGCGCAAAGCGCGTTCTCCAAAAAGTTCTGTGCTGCGCTCGCGAATGCTGGCCTGCTCGTTCCGCACTGGCCGCAGCGCTGGGGTGGTCGCGACGCCGATCCCTGGACGGCCTTCATCCTCGCCGAGGAAATGTGGGCGGCCGGTGAACCGCGCGGCGGCCAGTACATGAACGTCAACTGGATCGGCCCGACGCTGATGCGCTTCGGCAGCGAGGAACAGCAGGCGCGCTACATCCCGCCGATGGCGCGCGGCGAAACGATCTGGTGCCAGGGTTTCTCCGAACCCGAAGCCGGCTCCGATCTCGCGTCGCTGCGTACGCGCGCCGAACCCGATGGCGCGAACTACCGCATCAACGGCCAGAAGATCTGGACGTCCTACGCCGGTGATGCCGATACCTGCTTCCTGCTCGCGCGCACTTCGGCGGGTAAGAACGGCATCTCGATCTTCCTGCTGCCGATGGACACGCCAGGCATCACGGTGCGACAGATCCCGAGCATCATCGGCGAGGGCGACATTCACGAAGTCTTCTTCGACAACGTTGCCGCGCCGGCAACGGCGATGCTCGGCGCCGAAGGCCAGGCCTGGGAGATCGTCCGTACTTCGCTGTCGCTCGAGCGCGTCGGCATTCCACGTTTTGCCCTCGCCGCGCGCATGCTTGATCGCGCTGTCGCGGCGCTGCGCAAAGCGGGCCGCTTCAGCGGCGCAGCCATCGATCAGGCCGCGCGCGCCAAGGCCGCCTGCGAAGCAACGCGCCTGTACAGCTACAGCATCATCGACCAGCGCAAGCGCGGCCTGCCGCCCGGACCGGAAGCCAGCGCCGCGCGCTTCGCGACGGTCACCGCCGAACGTCTCGTCGCCGAGTTCGTCCTCGAACACCTGCCCGATGCACTGGCCGGTGGCGACCCCTTGCTGCAGGCGCATCATCAACGCGCGATCGTCGCCGGCATTGCATCAGGTGCCGCCGAGATCCAGCTCAATCTGATTGCCACCGAACTGCTGCGCCTGCCGCGGGAGCCGCGCTGATGGATTTCACACTGACGTCCGATCAGACCGCACTGACCGGCGCGATCGACAAGCTCGCAACGCAATTCGAAACCAAGCCGACCGACTTCCACGGCTTCGCGCTGTCCGGCAACAAACTCGACACCGAACTCGAGGATGGCGGCTACTTCGATATTGCCAATGTGCCAGAGCTTGGCCCGCTGACTGCGGCAATGGCCGTCGAACGCCTCGCCTGGCTGCCCTGGACTGCCGAAGTCGCGCTGTCGATGCTCGTGCGCCCGCAGCTGTCTGGCGGCGAGTTGCCGCGACCTTTCGCGATCGTCGAGAACGGTCGCTCCGGCCGCTTCGTCGCAGGCGCGAAGACGCTGCTCGTCATCGATGGCGACAGCATCGGCATCGCCCACCCGACTGCGGACATGCTTGAAGGTGTCGACTCCCTCTATGCGTATCCGATGGGTCGTCTCAAGGTAAGGCCTGCCGTGACGGCGCTATCTGCAACGGACGCTGCAACCGCAAAGACATGGCTGCGCATCGCACTCGCCGCCGAGATCAGCGGCCTGCTGCATGCCGCGATCGCATCGACAGTCGAACACCTGAGCATCCGCAAGCAGTTCGGCCGCCCGCTCGGCAGCTTCCAGGCCCTGCGCCACCGCATGGCCGAATGCACCGTGCTCGCCGGCGGCGTGCGCTGGCTGATGCTCAAGGCCGCCGCAAGCGGCGATGCCGGCGATGCCGCGCTCGCTGCGTTACATGCGCAGGACAGCGCGACGCGCATCGTCTACGACCTGCACCAGATGCTCGGTGCGATGGGCATGACGCTGGAACATCCGCTGCATCTGTGGACTTATCGCATCAAGGCCCTGCTGTCGGAACTCGGTGGCCGTGGCGGCCAAGCGATCGCCGTCGCCGATCACTGTTTCTCGAACGCGGCGTAGCCCGGATGAAATCCGGGGCTTACTCTTGCGGCACGCGCGAATCCCGGATTTCATCCGGGCTACATCCAGCTCAAGGCTGATCATGGACGCAGACAAGCTGCTTGCAGACGGC
>JALYJV010000329.1 GCA_030775105.1 Pseudomonadota bacterium
GACGAAATCTGCCTCCAACTCGACCATCGAATAGTTAAGGAATGGTTCACTGCCGGAAGCGCATTTAATGGGTCCAGCCAACGAATCAGAGTTCGAGAGGTTTACTGATGAACGAGCAAATGCAGCACTTGATCGTCGAAGCGCTTGAACACGAGCGCGGCGGCATCGGGATTTACAGCTTGGCCGTCGAATGCGCTCAGGACGACGGACTCAAGGAAGAGTTCGGAAAGTACCTGGAAGAAACCAGGAATCATGAGAGCGCCTTGCTTACTGTCTGCGGCGAGCTCGGAATCGATCCGGAACTCGAGACACCGGCGCGACCGATCGTTCGGGAAACAGGCAAAGCCCTCGTCTCATCGATCGAGAAGGCTCGCGAGACCGGCAACACTGATGTAGCCGAGCTGGTCGCCTGCGAAGCAGTTGTGCTTGCGGAAACCAAGGATCACGCAAACTGGGAATTGCTCTCGAAAATCGCTTCGGCTCTCAAGGGAAATGAACGCACGACGCTACAGGCTGCGGTGGACGAAGTGGAGGACCAGGAGGATGAACACCTCTACCACTCCAAAGGCTGGTGCCGCGAACTCCGGCTGAAGAGCCTGGGTCTTCGCGCAGTGCTGCCTCCTCCCGAAGAGCGCAAGCACGTCAAAACCGCGATCGGTGCTGCCAGAGCCGAACAGGCGCGAGGCAGCATGAGATCCAGCAAGCATTGAGTCGATATCAGTTGCTCATCAAACAGCACCACCAAGGCCTTATGTGCATGTCACGACCGGAGCACAGTCCGGTTGCTTTTGAGGATAAACAGTACCCCCTACCCCGGAGAATTCCATGAACAGCAAACGCTACTTTCACCCCCTTCTGTTGGCGACCGGCCTTCTGGCCACGACATTGACGGCTCAAGCCGACCCGGACGCACGCGCCGACCGCATCGAAGCGCGGGGCGATCGCGCCGAAGAGCGGCTCGACGCAAAGGGCGACCGCATCGAAGATCGCAAGGATGCACGCGGTGACCGCATCAACGATCGCCTGGACAAGCGCGCCGAGCGTCTGGACGAGGCTGGAAAGGAACGCGCTGCCGAACGCGTGGACAAGCGTGGAGATCGCATAGACGACCGCCTTGATCGCCAGGGCGATCGCGCCAATGAGCGCCTGGACAAAAGGGGCGAGCGCATTGAAGAGCGCCAGGAGCGTCGCGCCGAGCGCGTGGAGAAGCGTGACGACAACAACTGATACGCGGTTGACGCTCGATCCGCCGGGCATTGGCGGGTGAACCGCGTATAGCGCAGCACCCCGGATGTCGGGCCGAACGGCAGTTCGCGTCGGCCTAAGTCCGCTTTCACCAGAATCCGGTGGGCTTGTCCGGGTCTTCCACATCATCTGGCAAAGGCTTGGCGCGCGCGGCACTACGTCGTGCTTGAACGTACGACACCGATCGGAGCGCAACAAACGGTGCGGCGACCATGATGACGATCAGTGCGAGCATTCCAAGCAGTGTCCAGTTCATCTCACCCTTCCTGTCGGGGGTAGAGCATCTGGTTATCACTGACTCACCAGACTCGAACTGAACAAGATGATTCGGTGCTAGCTGGCGTCGATGGCAACGATGCCTACGGCCAGCAGTTCCACCCGCCCGCTGACGAGGAGATCGTCGATGATCTGCGCGCGCAGCCGTATCGGGCAGAAGTCCGGATCGCGGGGGTCGGTTGACACGGAAACCCCCGGCACCAGTTCCTGCCAGCGTCCGTCGACCAGGATCCGTGGTTTGCTTGAAGACCCCGGTTCGTCTTGCTCGGTAAAAAGAACCGCCTCGTCTTCGTAGAGGATGCCCTGCCTGGCCCCTGTCTTGAGATAGTCCAGTACAGCGTCGGCATAGGCTGAAGCCAGTTTTCTTGGAGCCATTGCTATACCCCTTCCCCAAAAGGTGTATCGGCCGACCATAGGACAGGAAAATTGTGTCAGTGGCAAGTTTTCGCCCAAGGCGCCTTGGTGTTCGAAAAGCGCGTGTTTCGTCGGCTCCTACGCGGGCGCAAAAGTGCTGGCTGAACTGGCGCGCTGCGCTTTTCCGACGAGCTGCAGCCCGACAGTCACCGATCAGCAGATTTCAGCCGTATCCGCGAAACCTTCAATATCGCGGCCTTGCGAATACAAGTTCAGACCGTCCTCCACTCCGGCGAATCCATTCAGCCGTGCGTCAGCCGCCGGGCCTCAGCTTCTACACATGCGCAATGGGAGCTGCTGCCATGAACCAGTGTGACGCCTGCAGAAACCTGACCCTCAAGCCCCTTCGACCGGACATCCCGCTGCATCTCCAGCGATATCACGCACGCGACCTTTCATTCGGATTCGTGCGAGTCACCACCTACGAATGCCTGCGCTGCGAGAGCCTGTGGCGCTGGCGTATTGCAGAAGGCTGGGAGCCCGCGAACGCGCTGGAGGCAGTGGTCAAGCCGGCGCATGTGCCGACGGTCCTGAACGAACGTTTCGCCTGACCTGGCGCCCTGAAGCCATCGGCAAACTTTCATCTGTGCCGTAACAGAGGCGAGGGTCGATCAA
>JALYJV010000330.1 GCA_030775105.1 Pseudomonadota bacterium
GCGATGAAGTGTTTCGCGCCCGGTTCCAGGCCTGGATTGCAGGGCAGTGGGAGCGCAAGGATCAGCGCATTGCGGAGCTGCTTGCGCAGGCGAAGCCGCGCTGAATCAGGTCTCGCGCTGTAGAACGAAGAACAGCGATTGCTCCATCCCCTTGTAATCCATGATGCCGAGCAGGGTGTTGTCGTCGACCTTGCGGAACACGTCGTTGATCGGCAGGGCGTCGTAGATCATCGTTGCGCTGAGCTTGCCGCGGTACTCGGTCATGCGCACGCGCGCACGTGAGCGGCGCGTAGTGAAGAACGGCATCAGCAGCTGGAACAGACGGCCGATCGCGGTAGATTTCGGCACGGTCTTCATGTTCAGCAAGCTCATCGGCATCAGCGCCGGATTGATGCTCACCTTGTTGCCGAACAGGTTGGTGAAGACCAGCGGATGCACATGCTCGGGCGACTCGAAATTCTTGCCGTACCAGAAGCAGGCTTCAAGCACGCCATCGACCATGTGCCCCGTCGGAAATCCTGAGCCCTTCCAGTGACCCATCATGAAGTTCACCGCGACGGGTTCAAGGCTGTCGTACAGGGCGGTGGCTTCTTCCGGCGTCACGACGCCGGCAGCGATGCACTCGGCAAATGTTTTCATCTTGATCTCAGGAGGGGTGCGAAGCGCCGGTCGGAGACCACAGCGCTTCAGTCCATGTAGAACTGCTGTCTGAATTTCACGGTGATCGGCGCTGTCGCGCCAGCGGGCACGACGCGGGCGTCCACCGTCATGTACTCGCCTTCGAGGGTTTCGAACGAGGCGATGACGTAGTGCACATCGGCTTCGCGGATCGGCCGCAGTTCCAATGACTGCACATGGCCAAGCAGGGTCGTTGCGGTGCCGCTTGCGGTCGCCGCCACGGATTCATACTTGCCGCCGACCAGCTGCTGGGCGTTGAGCACGAGCAGGATCTGCTTGCTGCTGCGTTGCACGTTGAACTTGCGCGCGACATCCGGCGTCAGCTGCGTTGTGTTGAGTGCGGCGTAGTGAATGCGGAAGTCACCGAGGTCAACGAACTGCTCGGCGTGCGCAGTGTTGGCGGCGAGTACAAGCAAAAGGGCTAGCAGGAGTCTCATGCCGCGGTCTCCGGTGCCTGCAGCATATACAGCGCGAGTTCGCAGAACAGGTTCGGCGCAAAGCGGATGCGTGCGCCTTCACGGTGCGAGCGGTCGAGCAGGCTGCGACTGAGAATGCGCCAGTTCCTGCGTGCGCAGAGATCCTCGAAGTCATCGACGGTGCAGAGATGGATGTTCGGTGTGTCGTACCAGCGATCCGGCAAGGTCGGCGTCACCGGCATGCGGCCGGCAGCGAGCGCAGCGCGCACGCGCCAGTGGCCGAAATTGGGGAAGGTGACAATGCCGACGCGACCGACGCGGAGGATTTCCGTAATGGCCTGGTCCGGACGCTGCAGCGCCTGCAGTGCCTGCGTCATCACGACGTAGTCGAACGAGCCGTTATCGAATTCGCGCAGGCCGTCATCGAGGTCAGCCTGGATCACGTTGACGCCGTTGGCGACGCACTGCGCGACCTGGGCCGGATCAATTTCGAGACCGTAGCCGCTGACGCCGCGATGGGTTGCGAGATCGGTGAGCAGCTCACCGTCGCCGCAGCCGAGATCGAGGATACGACTGCCCGGTGCGATCCAGTCACGGATCGCGGCGAGATCGGGGCGCAAGGCTTTGTCGCTCATGCTCCGACCTCCGTCGCGACGCGGCCGAGGTAGTCGCCAAGCACACGCTGATATTGCGGGATCGGCATCAGGAAGTCGTCGTGGCCGAGCTGCGACTCGATCAAGGCGTACGACACATCGCGCCCGGCGCGCACCAGCGCCTGCACGATCTCGCGCGAGCGTGCCGGCGAGAAACGCCAGTCGCTGGAGAAGGCAATGACCAGGAACCGCGCGCTGGCACGGCGGAATGCAACGGCAAGATCATTGCCGAACTCGCGCGCCGGATCGAAGTAGTCCAGTGCCTTGGTCATCAGCAGATAGGTGTTCGCATCGAAGCGGTCGACGAACGACTGACCCTGGTAGCGCAGGTAGCTCTCGACCTCGAACTCGACATCGAAGTTGAAGGTCGGCGCGGCTTTGAGATCGTTGCCGAACTTGGCGCGCATCGCTGCGTCCGACAGATAGGTGATGTGGCCGAGCATGCGCGCGAGCTTGAGGCCGCGCGAGGGCACGACGCCACGTTCGTAGAAACGACCGCCGTGGAAGTCGGGATCGGACAGGATGGCCTGGCGTGCGATCTCGTTGAACGCGATGTTCTGCGCCGACAGCTGCGGCGCGCTCGCAATCACGATGGCACGGTCGATGCGCTGCGGCAGGTCGATGGCCCACTGCATGACCTGCATGCCGCCGAGACTGCCACCGATCACTGCGGCCCAGCGTGCGATGCCGAGATGGTCGGCCAGCAGCGCCTGCGAACGCACCCAGTCGCGCACGGTCAGCAGCGGAAAGTCCGGGCCGTAGGGCACGCCGGTTTCCGGGTTGATCGAATTCGGGCCGGTCGAGCCCTTGCAGCCGCCGAGATTGTTCAGCGAGACAACGTAGAAACGATTGGTGTCGATCGGCTTGCCGGGACCGATGCTCGAGTCCCACCAGCCGGCCTTGCTCTGGTCGGCGTCGTGGTAGCCGGCGGCATGATGGTCGCCCGACAGCGCGTGGCAGATCAGGATCGCGTTGCTGCACTCGGCATTGAGCGTGCCGTAGGTCTCGATCACCAGGTCGTGGCGGTCGAGCTGGCGGCCACAGTCCAGCATCATCGCCTGTTCGATGGCGACGCGACGGGGCGTGACCAGTCCTACGGAATCAGCAGGGAAGCTGTTGCCCACTAACGGAATGCACCTGGCAGCGGCAGCAGGCGATTGAGCACCTGCAGCAACACGATGACGACCATCGGTGAAAGATCCAGTCCTGACAACGGCGGAATGATACGGCGTGCCGGGCGTAGCAACGGTTCGTTGATGCTGAACAGCACGTTGCTCGCCGGATTGCTGACGCCCGGTCCGAGCCAGGACATGATCGCCTGGATGAAGATCGAAAACGTGAACAAGTTGACCAGCAGCACGACGATCTTGAGCAGGGCGTACCACAGCGCGGACAGCGGATTGAGGCTGGTGCCGTTGGGCGCGATGATGCCGAAGATCGAGTACACGTAGATCACCGCGATCAGTGCGACAACGATCGCTGCCGCCGAGTTGACGTTGCGCAGGTTCGGCACGAACGGCCGCATCCAGTCGGTCGGATAGCGCGTGACCTTCCAGATCAGCTGCGACACTGGGTTGTAGAAGTCCGCGCGCACCGCCTGCAGAAGAATGCGCAGCATGAACGCCCACAGCAGCAGGTCGAAGAACGTGGTGACGAGGAACAGCATCGCGTTGGAGGTGTTGGCACCCATCAGGACACCTTCTGATCCAGTTGTGCACCGAGTTCGGCGCTGCGATGGGCGGCGGCACTCAGTGCGGCATTGAACAGCGGCTGGATGCCGGCGCTCAGCAGATGATTGACCGCGGCTTCAGTCGTGCCGCCCTTGGAGGTTACGCGACGGCGCAGTTCGGTGACATCGACGTCGCCGCCAGCCATGCGCGCTGAGCCGATGAAGGTCTGCTCGGCGAGACGCGCGGCGGTATCGACAGGCAGGCCCAGCGCAATGCCGGCTTCGCGCAGTACTTCGGTCAGCAGGAAGAAATACGCGGGCCCCGAGCCGGACAGCGCGGTGACGGCATCGAGCTGGGTTTCGGCATCGACCCAGACGCATACACCTGCAGCGGCCAGAACGCCCTGCGCGAGTTCACGCGCGGCGACACTGGTCTGCGGGTTCGCATACAGTCCCGTGATGCCGGCCTGCAGCAGCGCAGGCGTATTCGGCATGCAGCGGATGTAATGGTGGCTGTCACCGAGCCAGCGCTGCAGGCCGTCGAGGCGTACGCCGGCGGCAATCGAGATGACGACGGTGCCGCTGTCGAGCTTGAGGCTGCTGCAGACCTCCTGCATCTGCTGCGGCTTAACCGCCAGCACGATCGCGGCGGCACCCGCAGTGGCCGCTGCGGCATCGGCACTCGCGCTGACGCCGAATTCCTGCTGCAGCCAGCTGCAACGTTCGGGACTGATCTCGACCACGCGCAGGCTGTTGGCCGGCCGCCCGGCCGCGCGCAGGCCGCCGATCAGGCTCGCTGCCATGTTGCCGCCGCCGATGAATGTGATGACCGGATGCATGAGCGTCAGGAGAAGGGACAGGTAGCGTATGGGGTTGGATCGCCGCTCGCACAAGGGGCGAGCGTGGGAAGCCGCGCGGTATGATAGGGCATTGCATGATCAAGCTCATCCGGCTTGGACAGCGCCTTATCTCACCATTCGTAGAGGTCCCCTTGAATCCGCCGTCCCGGGCCAAAGCCGCTCCCGAACTGTCCCGCCTGCTGGAAAGCTATCGCACGCGTATCGAGGCGGCGCGGGTCTACGACGTCGCCATCGTCAGCGCACTCGACGATGCCCCCAAGCTGTCGCAGCGCCTCGGCAACCGCGTGCTGCTCAAGCGCGAAGACACCCAGGCCGTGCATTCGTTCAAGCTGCGCGGCGCCTACAACCGCATGGCCCAGCTCAGCGCCGCCGAGCGTGCGCGCGGCGTGGTCACGGCCTCCGCGGGCAATCATGCGCAGGGCGTGGCGCTGGCGGCGAAGAAGCTCGGTCTGACGGCGTGGATCGTGATGCCGCGGACGACGCCGGGGGTGAAGGTCGAATCGGTACGCGCGCTCGGTGGCAAGGCCATTCTGCATGGCGATGCCTACGACGATGCCCGCGAGCATGCGCTGGAACTGGCCGCGGAGAAGGGCATGACCCTGATCCACCCCTACGACGATCCGGATGTGATTGCCGGACAGGCCACGGTCGCGCGCGAGATGCTGGAGCAGTGCGGCGATCTCGACGCGATCTTCGTGCCGGTCGGTGGCGGAGGGCTGCTTGCTGGTGTCGCGGCCTGGGTCAAGGCGGTGCGGCCGGGCATCAAGGTCATCGCGGTCGAACCGGCCGATTCCAATTGCTTCGAAGCCGCGATGCGCGCCGGGCGCCGTGTCGTGCTGCCGCAGGTCGGCCTGTTTGCGGATGGCGTCGCAGTCAAGCAGATCGGCGAGGAGAACTTTCGCGTCGCGCGTCATCTGGTCGATGCCTGCGTAACGGTCAGCATCGATGAAATCTGTGCCGCGACGCGCGACATCTTCTACGACCGCCGCGCGCTGCCGGAGCCCGCGGGTGCGCTCGCCGTCGCCGGCCTCAAGCGTTGGGTCATCGAGAACGGCGTCAAGAACCAGAATCTCGCCGCCATCGTTTCAGGCGCCAACGTCAACTTTGATCGCCTGCGCCATATCGCCGAGCGCGCCGAGCTGGGCGATGACGCCGAGGTGCTGCTCGCGGTGACGATTCCCGAGCAGCCGGGCTCGTTCAAGCGCTTTCTCAAGCAGATCGGCAAGCGTGCGGTCACTGAGTTCAACTACCGCTACGCCTCACCCGAGCAGGCGCATATCTTCGTCGGCATCAAGCTCGGCGACGGTCCCGAACAGCGCGCCGCGCTGATCGACGGCCTGCGCGAACACGGCTACGCCGTCGTTGATATGTCCGGCAATGAAATGGCCAAGGAGCACGTGCGCTTCATGGTCGGCGGTCGCAGTGCTGGTCTTGCCGACGAGCGCCTGTTCCGTTTCGAATTCCCGGAACGCCCGGGCGCGGCGATCGACTTCCTGCAGGCGATCGGTTCGCGCTGGAACATCTCGCTGTTCCACTACCGCAATCACGGCGCCGCCAACGGCCGCGTGCTGTGTGGCCTGCAGGTGCCGAGGAAGGAATGGGCGGAGTGCCGGCGGACGCTGGACTCACTTGGGTACGAATACGCCGAAGAAAGCGAGAATCCGGCGTATCGGCTATTCCTCGGAACCGACTGAGGTCAGCCGCCGAGTTTCAGAATGTAGTTCCAGTGGTCTTCGCGCACCGGCGTCACTGACAGGCGGGTACCGGGAGCAAGCACGAGCAGACCCTTCAACTGCTTTTCGTGCGCACGCAGCGTCGCGAGGCTTACCAGCGTCTTGAGCTTGCGTTCGAACTTGACGTCGACCAGCAGCCAGCGCGGGTCTTCCTGATTCGCCTTCGGATCGTAGTGATCGGCCTTAGTGTCGAACTGGGTCGGATCCGGATAGGCGTTGGACGCAATCGTCATCACGCCGACGACGCCGGGCTCGGCGCAACTCGAGTGATAGAAAAAGGCCTTGTCGCCTTTCTTCATCTGATCGCGAAACATGTTGCGCACCTGGTAGTTGCGCACGCCGTCCCATTTCTCGGTCTGTTTCGGGCGCGAGGCCAGATCGTCGATCGAGAAACAGTCGGGTTCCGATTTCATCAGCCAGTAGGCCATCTCAATCCTCTTTCGGTGACGATGCCGTCGAGGCGCTGATCCCAGGGATCGCGCGGCACGGACGGTAATTGTTGCAGTGCCAGCGCCCAACCGAAGCACAGCGGCCGCTGCGGCAGGCGACGGGCCAGCTTGCGATCATAAAACCCGCCACCGGCACCGAGACGATAGCCGTGCGCATCAAAACCGACCACCGGGACCAGCATCAGATCCAGTGTAGCCAGCGTCTGGCGGATTGCGCGGCCCGCAGGCTCAGCAATGCCGTAACGATTGCAGCGTAGAGGCGTGCCCTGCTTGAGCTTGACGAACTGCATCAGGCCATCGCCGGTGATACGCGGCACGAAGACCTGCTTGTGTTGTGCCCAGGCGCGCTTGATCAGAACTTGTGTCGGTAACTCACTGCCGGTCGACAGATACAGCGCGACGCGGCGCGCCTGTTGCCAGCAGCGCAGGCGACTCAGCACTTCGGCGGCGCGTCGTGCAGCGCGCTCGCGCTGGGGTGCAGAAACAGCCGCGCGCCGCAGCCGCAGTTCGCGGCGCAGCGCGCGCTTCAATTCAAGGGTGTCTCCCGCCTGTGCCGTCATCCAGTCACTGACCTTGAGACTGTAGTCTCAAGTGGGCACCTCTCCATGCCATCGGGCTTCCCACTACGAGGTGGGCTTGCACGCCCGGCACGGATACAGTTCCCGGGGTTAGTAATTAGGCTCAAGGGTTCCAGACCAAACATCGGTTACCGCAGGAGACACGACGACAGAATACCACCAGCGGCGGTACCTGCGCTGAATTATTCCAGCGACAGCGTCGAGTCGATATCCAGTGAAAGTTGACGCAGGCGTTGCGCGGCTTGCGGGCTGGCGGTGGCGACGCCCTCGACGCCTTTGATTTCAAGCAACTCGCGAGCAATGTTGAGTGCCGCCATCACCGCAATCTTCTCGGTGCCGAGCGCCTTGCCGCGGCGGCGGATAGTGGTCATGCGCTCATTGAGATAGTCGGCGGATTTGACCAGCGCTTCATGCTCGTCGGTCGGACAGACGACACTGTATTCCTTGCCCATGATGCGGACCGTGACGCTCAGCGGGTCTTCGACAGATTTCTGAATGCTCACAGTTGTTGCTCCGATTCGAGCGAACGCACGCGGTCCACGATGCCTTCAATCCGGCGGCGCAGTTCGGCATTGAGCGCGAGCAGACGATCGCGTTCCTGCAAGGCGCGTTTTTGTTCCAGCCGAGTTTGCCGGTACGCCGCAAGCAGGCGTTGGATGCGTTCCTCGAGCTGCTGGACTTCGATGTCGATCATGGGAGGCCAGAATACAAAACCGCGGATGGGCAGTATACGGCTCAGTCGCGCCGGCCTGAAATGGGCAATCCCAATGAAAAAGGGCGCCGGGAGTACCGGCGCCCTGAAGGCGACTGTGCCGATGCGGCGACTTACTGCAGCAGCAGGAACATCGCGCCCTGACCGCGACGGACGTGCAGCAGCAGCTGCCCTTTGTCCTTGGCCAGCTTGCGGAACTCCTCAACCGTCGCAACCGGCTTGCGATTGACCGACAGAATGATGTCGCCCTGGCGCAGCCCGGAACGCGCAGCCGGTGAGCCTTGAGCGATGCCCTGAATCACGATGCCCTGGTCGACACCGCTTTCCCTGGCACTGTCATCGACCGGCGCGAAGGTGGCACCAGCCAGACGTGGGTGCAGTTCTTCGCCCGCGGCAGCGGCTTCATCGTCCTTGCCGATCGTGATCTTCAGCGTCTTCGGCTTGCCGTCGCGCAGGACCTTGAGTTCGACCTGCTCGCCGACGCGCATCAGGCCGACGATGTTGCGCAGCTGTGCAAAGGTTTCGATGGTCTTGCCATTGGCCGAGAGGATCAGATCTTCGGCCATCACGCCAGCCTTGTCGGCCGGAGACTTCGGCAGCACGCGGGTCACGACCGCGCCGTGGGCTTCCTTGAGTCCGAAGGCCTTGGCCAGTTCCGGAGTCAGATCCTGACCGGTCACGCCGATGCGGCCGCGCTGGAC
>JALYJV010000331.1 GCA_030775105.1 Pseudomonadota bacterium
GCGCTGAGCGCCGCCGGCTATCCGGCGAAAGCCGATCCGGCGCAGATGAACAAGCCGATGATCGTGCTGCTGCTGATCTTCCTCGGCATGCTCGGCGTAGCGACCTATGCACCGGTTGCGGCGCTGCTCGTCGAGCTGTTCCCGGCGCGCATCCGCTACACCGCGATGTCGATTCCCTACCACGTCGGCAACGGCTGGATCGGTGGCCTGCTGCCGGCAACGGCTTTCGCGCTGGTCGCCGCCAGCGGCAGCACCTATGCCGGCCTCTGGTATCCGTTTGCGTTCGCGCTGATCTCCTTCATCATCGGCGGCCTGTTCCTGCCGGAAACGCGCGGGACGCGGATCGACGATGAAGTCTGACGCTCGATGGCGCGGCGGAATCGGATAGCAAGTTCCGGATAGGCGGACGCCGCGAGTCGCGCCAGCATGGGCCGTCCCGATCACGGAGCCCATCATGTGTGCATTCCAGCTTGCCGGCCTTCCTGCCGAACCCTTCCACGCGTTGTTCGATCTGAGTGACGCTGAGCTAGGGGCACGGCAGATGCGCCGAATCGTTGCCACCAGTTCCCCGGGGTTTCCATGCCGCGTGAGTCTGGCCGACGCTGCTGTCGGCGATGAACTGATTCTGCTGCCATATCAACACCAGGCCGCGGGTTCTCCGTATCAGGCTTCGGGACCGATCTTCGTGCGTAGAGGCGCGGTGCAGCGCGTCCTGCCTGCGGGTGTAGTGCCGGAATATGTCAGTACCCGGCTGATCTCCGTCCGCGCATACGACCCGTCCGACATGATCATCGGTGCCGAGGTCTGCGAGGGTGAAGCGGTCGCCTCGAGCATCGAGCGCATTTTCGTTCGCACGGAAGTGCGCTATATCCATCTTCACAACGCGAAGCGCGGATGCTTTTCATGTCTGGTCCAGCGCGCATAGAGAGGGACGCTGCGAGGGCCGGCTCAGATGCCACGCAGATGACAGGTGCAGCCGATGTCGTGAAGCTCTTGGCGGTCAGTGTCATCGTCGTCTTCCTCAGGATCGACGTGAACGAAGCGCGCGAGCGGATCGGACTCCGGCAGCGATGCACTGCCGACGGATGTCGCTTCAATCTCGTCGCGTCGGCGGCACGCAAAGCCGAATGCCATGTCAGCTCAGCGCCGCCCGCGCTTCGCGGGCCGTCGCCACCATGATCTGCAGCGCGGCTTCGGTCTCCGGCCAGCCGCGGGTCTTGAGACCGCAATCCGGATTGACCCACAGGCGCTCGGCCGGCACCACCGTCAACGCGCGCTGCAGCAGCTCGGCCATTTCCTCGCGCTGCGGCACGCGCGGCGAGTGGATGTCGTAGAGGCCGGGGCCGATGTCGTTCGGGTACCTGAAGTCGCCGAAGGCATCGAGCAGCTTCATCCGCGCGCGCGAAGTCTCGATGGTGATGACGTCGGCATCCATCGCGGCGATGGCCGGCAGGATGTCGTTGAACTCCGAGTAGCACATGTGAGTGTGGATCTGCGTCTCGTCGCGCACGCCGGAGGCGGTGATGCGGAACGCTCGCACTGCCCAGTCGAGATATTCCGGCCAGTCGGCCTTCTTCAGCGGCAGGCCTTCGCGGATCGTCGGCTCGTCGATCTGGATCACCTTGATGCCGGCGGTTTCGAGATCGACGACTTCATCGCGCAGCGCCAATGCGAGCTGCAGCGCGACATCGCGCCTGGGCAGGTCGTCGCGCACGAAGCTCCAGAACAGCATCGTCAGCGGGCCGCTGAGCATGCCCTTCATCGGCTTTTCGGTCAGGCTCTGCGCGTACTGCGACCACGCGACGGTCATCGGCTTCTGGCGCGACACGTCGCCGTAGATGACCGGCGGTTTCACGCAGCGCGAACCGTAGCTCTGCACCCAGCCGTTGCGCGTGAACGCGTAGCCGCTGAGCTGCTCACCGAAGTATTCGACCATGTCGTTGCGCTCGGGCTCGCCGTGGACGAGCACGTCGATGCCAAGCGCCTCCTGCTTGCCGACTGCGAGCCTGATCTCGGCCTTCATCGCGGCGATGTAGTCCGCCTCGTCGAGCTTGCCGGCCTTGAACGCCGCGCGCGCCGCACGGATCTCCGCGGTCTGCGGGAAGGAGCCGATCGTCGTCGTCGGCAGTTTCGGCAGCTTGAGCGCCGCCTGCTGTGCGTGAATGCGCTGCCCGAATGGCGTGCCGCGTTGGGCATCGCCGGGGTTAAGCGCGGCGACGCGGGTACGCACTTCCGCTCGGTATGTGCTGTCCGCTTTGCGGCGACGCGTGATCGCCTGCGCGGCGGCATGCAGCTCGCGCCACACCGCCTGCTCGCCCTGTTCGAGCGCGCGGCGCAGCAGCGACAGCTCCGCGAGCTTCTGCACCGCGAAGGCCATCCAGGATCTGATCTCGGGATCGAGCGCGTCTTCGAACGCGAGATCGGTCGGCACATGCAGCAGCGAGCACGATGCCGAGATCCACAGCCGCGAACCGAGAGCAGCATGGACCGGATGCAGCGTGGCAAGCACGCGCGACAGATCGGTGCGCCACAGGTTGCGGCCGTCGATCACGCCGAGCGACAGCACCTTGTCCTCGGGCCAGTCGGCGAGGAATGCTGCGAGCTGCTCCGGCGCGCGCACCAGATCCAGATGCAGGCCGGCAATCGGCAGGGTCTTGAGCCAGCTTGCGTGCGTGGCAACGCTGCCGAAGTAGGTCGTCAGCAGGATCGGCGGCGCGCCCGGCGCGAGTTCGCGATAGACCGTCTCGTAAGCGATCAGCCAATCCTCGGGCAGGTCGAGCGCGAGGATCGGTTCGTCCAGCTGCAGCCACTGCACGCCGCGGCGTTTCAGCTCGCCGACCGCGGCGTAATAGACGTTGAGCAGCGGCGACAGCAGGCTGAGCTTGTCGAAACCGTCTTCCGCGCTCGCCAGCCACAGCCAGGTCAGCGGCCCGGGCAGTACGACCTTGACCGCGTGGTTCTGCGCCTGCGCTTCGCTGATCTCGGGGAACAGCCATTCGCGGTTCAGTGCGAAGCGCGTCTGCGCCGACAGCTCGGGCACGAGGTAGTGGTAGTTGGTATCGAACCACTTCTTCATCGCCAGCGCCGGCTGCGTCGGCGTTCCGCGCGCCATCGCGAAATAGCCGGCGAGATTGCAATGCTCGCCGAGGCCGAAGCGCGCCGGCTGTGCCGAGAACAGTGCCGTGGCGTTGTGCAGATGATCGTAGAACGCGAAATCGCCGACGCTGACCAGGGCCAGGCCGGCATCGCGCTGCTGCTGCCAATGCCGCGTGCGCAGTTCGCGGCCGACCTGCTGCAGTCCGGCGGCACCGAGCGTGCCTTTCCAGTGGGATTCGACGGCGGTCTTGAGTTCGCGGCGCGCGCCGATGCGCGGGACGCCGAGGATGTGGGTGACAGGCATGGCAGTTCCAACCGGGGCTTGTGGGCAGCCATGGTCGGCGCGCGGCGCGTATGATTCAATCTCGATAAATTCACAGATCCGATGAATCATATTCATGGCCCAATCGCCGCTGGACATGCGCCACCTGCACACCCTCGTCGCCCTCGCCGAGACCGGCTCGCTGTCGCGGGCGGCGGAGCGCGTGTTCGTCACCCAATCCGCGCTGTCGCATCAGTTGAAGCTGCTCGAAAGCCACTACGGTGCGCCGCTGTTCGAGCGCGGCACCAAGCCGCTGCGCTTCACGCAGCCGGGGCAGCGCCTGCTCGCACTGGCGCGACAGGTGCGCGAGGCCGCGGCGCAGGCCGAGCGTGACGTCGCGCATTGGGTGTCGGGCGGTGGCGGGCAGCTGCGCGTCGCGGTGGAGTGCCACACCTGCTTCGACTGGCTGATGCCGGCAATGGATGCGTTTCGCGAGCACTGGCCGGACGTCGAACTGGATCTGGTCGGCGGATTCCAGACCGAGCCGATGGGCTTGATTGATCACGACGTCGCGGATTTCGTCGTGCTCCACGACAAACCGCCGCCGCGTGCGGGTGTCGGGCTGACAGCGCTGTTCGACTACGAGAACGTCGCGATCCTCGCGCCCAGCCATCCGCTCGCCGCCAAGTCGTATTTGACGCCCAAGGACTTCATCAACGAAACCCTGATCAGCTATCCGGTCGACGACGACATGCTCGATGTCGTACGCCATTTCCTCGGACCGGCAGGCATCAAGCCGCGCCGCCGCAATGCCGAGCTGACGGTCGCGATTCTGCAACTCGTCGCCAGCGGCCGTGGCATCGCCGCGTTGCCGGCATGGAGCGTGACGGAATACCTCAAGCGCGGTTACGTCGTCTCCAAGCCACTCGGCAAGCGCGGCCTGCGCTGTGATCTGTTCGCGGCGATGCCCGAGAGCCTTTCGCTGAGACCTTACATGCAGGACTTTGTCGCCAAGATCCGCGAGTACAAGTCGTGACGGATCTGCAGTTCCCCCTCTCCCGCAAGCGGGCAAGAGGCGCCAAGTTGTAAACTTTCGCGCATCAGCTTTGATCAGGACTCCAGCGCAGTGACAGCCAGCGGCAACCTCTTCATCGTTTCGGCGCCCAGCGGAGGCGGCAAGACCAGCCTGACGCGGGCGCTGATTCCCGTGCTCGAGGCGCGCGGCATCGAGGCGATGATCTCGGTGTCGTACACCACGCGCGCGCCGCGCCATGGCGAGCAGGACGGCGTGCACTATCGCTTCGTCGACGACGCGCGCTTCCTCGACATGATCGCTGCCGGCGAATTCCTCGAGCAGGCGCATGTGTTCGGCCGGCGTTATGGCACCGGCCGCGAGCGCACCACAGCGCTGCTCGCTCAAGGCATCGACGTGATCCTCGACATCGACTGGCAGGGCGCCCGTCAGGTCCGCGAGCAGCTGCCGCTGGCCGAGTCGATCTTCATCCTGCCGCCCTCGCTGGCCGCACTCGAACGGCGCCTGCGCGACCGCAGCCAGGACGACGATGCGACGATCGCCGGCCGCATGCGCGAGGCGCAGAATGAAATGTCCCACTACGGCGAGTACGACTATCTGGTCGTCAATGACGAGTTCGAGCCGGCCCTGGCCGAGCTGGCGGCTATTTTTTGCGCAGCCCGGGCCCGGCTGGCCCCGCAAAAGGGCCGTCAGCAGGCCCTGATCGACGCTTTGCTGGCGAAATAAGGGCCAAGCCGGTAAACTCCGCGGCCCATTTTGATGCACCTGTGGTGAAGCCATGGCACGTGTAACCGTTGAAGACTGCCTCGTCCGCATCCCGAACCAGTTCGATCTGACCCTGGTCGCCGCCAAGCGCGCCCGGCAGCTCGCCCGCGGTGCAGACGCCAACCTGCCGTGGGGCAACCACAAGTCGACCGTGCTCTCGCTGCGCGAGATCGCCGAAGGTCACATCGGCCGCACCGTGCTTGAGGAAGTCGACCTCCCGGCCGTGCAGCAGCCGAAGATGGAACTCGAAGCGCTGGACCCGTCGTTCGACGCCTGAGTCTGTACCGTATTCACAAGAACCCGCCCTTTCGGCGGGTTTTTTTGTTGGGCGCCAGAGTTGGTTTCGCCGGACCTACGGGTATATTCTTACTGAATCTGCATCGATCAAAAATGGTACGAAATGAACGCATCCGCGACCCTCTCCAGCAAGTTCCAGATTTCTATCCCGAAGTCCGTGCGCGATGCACAGAACTGGGAGGCCGGTCAGGAGTTCGTGTTCATACCCAAGGGTCAGGGCGTGCTGGTGATGCCAGTGCCCAAACTGGATGAGTTGGCCGGCATCGCCAAAGATGCGCGCAAGGACGGCTATCGCGATCGCAAGGATCGCTACTGATGGCATCGGTGTTACGGGTCGTTGATACCTCGGCGTGGATCGAGTGGTTCATCGACAGCGCACTGGGCAAGACGCTGCGCAAGCAGCTTCCGGACAAGGCGCATTGCATCGTTCCGACCATCGTTCAGCTCGAATTGTCGAAATGGCTGGTCAGAGAGGCCGGTGAGGAGCAGGCTGACCGCGTAATCGCCTATACGCAGAAATGCGTTGTCGTCCCTCTGGACACCAGCATCGCACTGCGTGCTGCCGACCTACATCGCGAACACAAACTCGCTACCGCCGACGCCATCGTTTACGCCACGGCGCGCCATCAGGGTGCAGAGTTGCTCACCTGTGATGCGCATTTCGACGGACTGCCGGGCGTGCTGCTGTTCGCCGAGACCGCATAAAGGCGCCGCTTCGCTTCAGACCGGCTGCGCGAGCCGCTCCGCAATCGCCCGCGCCACTTCCGGATTGAACGGCAGGCCCATGTGGCTGCCGCGCACTTCGACGTTGTCGGTCAGCGGGCCTTCCGGCTCCAGGCTGCATTGCCAGGCCACAATCCCGTCGGTGCGCGTATAGATGCCGGTGCAGCGGACGGGCGGCGGCGTGATGCGGCGACGGAAGCCGTCGAGGTCGAGATTCACCGGCTTGCCGGCGTTCATCAGGCGGAACATCACCATCATGTTGTTGGCGTCCGGGCGCTCGTTGATCGGGCTGCCGAGGGTGAACACGCGGCGCACCAGATCCGGCTTGTAGCGCGCCATCTCGCGGACGAACACCCCGCCCAGACTCCAGCCGATCAGGCTGACTGGCCCGCCATGCCGCGCGTGCAGTTTGACCAGGCGTTCGTTGAGGGCCTTCTTGATGTCGGCGCGCATGCCGAGGTTGATGCCCTGGTTCCAGCCATACGCGGCGTAGCCGAGATCGCGCAGCAGACTGCGCAGCGGCTGCGTCGCCAGGTCGCCAACTCCAAACCCGGGGACGACCAGCACCGCATGACCATCACCTGGCGGCAGTGACGAGCGCAGCCGCGACAGGCGCAGCGGAGCCGTGCCGAGTTCGGCCCAGGCGCGGAATTCCAGCGCGAGCAGACGCAGGGGCGGAGCGGTGACCTTGGCGGACGTATCGGGGCTCATGGATGGCCTGTTGCGGAACGGGATGTGCCCCATTATGGCGCGACTTTCTGTCACATCTCTTGCACCGGCCTGAGGTCACCGTTACGGTGCGGCTCGACCTCCATTTCCCTGAACCCACCGCATGCCGCACCTGATCAACCGCCGCGACCTCGATTTCATGCTCTACGAGCTGCTCGATGTCGCCGCGCTGACCGCCCACGAACGCTTCGCCCACCACGACCGCGCGACGTTTGACGCCGTGCTCGACGCCGCGCATACGCTGGCCGAGGGCAGGTTCCAGCCGCACGCGGCGGCACTCGACGACAACGAGCCGACCTTCGACGGCCAGCGCGTGCACCTGATGCCGGAAGTGAAGCAGGCGCTCGACGCCTACATCGACGGCGGTTTTCTGTCGGCGGCGTTCTCGCTGGACAACGGCGGCATGCAGCTGCCGTACATCGTCGCCTCCGCGGTGCAGGCGATCTTCACTGCTGCGAATGTCGGCACTTCCGGCTATCCGTTCCTGACCGCGGCCGCTGCCAATCTGCTCAGCGTGCACGGCACCGCCGAGCAGCAGGCGAAGTACATGCAGCCGATGCTCGCCGGTCGCTACTTCGGCACGATGTGCCTGTCGGAGCCGCATGCGGGCTCGTCGCTTGGTGACATCAGGACCAAGGCCGTGGAGCGTGCCGACGGTCGCTACGCGATCAGCGGCAGCAAGATGTGGATCTCCGGCGGCGAGCATGAGCTGTCGGAGAACATCGTCCACCTCGTGCTCGCGCGCATCGAAGGTGCGCCGTCAGGCACCAAGGGCATCTCGCTGTTCATCGTGCCGCGCTACCGGATTGCTGACGATGGCCAGCGCGGCGCGAAGAACGGCGTGCGCCTGATCGGCCTCAATCACAAGATGGGTTATCGCGGCACGGTCAACACGGCGCTGGCGTTCGGCGATGGCGAAGAGTGCATCGGTGAACTGGTCGGAACCGCCAACAACGGCCTCGCCTGCATGTTCCACATGATGAACGAGGCGCGTATCGGTGTCGGTCTTGGAGCGACCATGCTCGGCTATACCGGCTATCTGTATGCGCTCGACTATGCACGCGGCCG
>JALYJV010000332.1 GCA_030775105.1 Pseudomonadota bacterium
CGGTCGCACTGTTGCGCGGCATCGCCGACCGGCTCGACGAACTGGGCCGCGACATGCAGGTCCGCGCCATCGTGCTAGCCGCCGAAGGCAAGACCTTCTGCGCCGGCGCAGATCTGGTCTCTGCCAACGGCTTCGGCGCAACGAGCAGCGATCCGCTGCGCGAGTTCTACGATCAGGTGCTGCGGGTCTACGCCTCACCCAAGCCGATCGTCGCGGCGGTGCAGGGCGCGGCGATCGGCGCCGGTCTCGGTCTTGCCGTTGCCGCCGACTTCCGCGTCGTCGCGCCGGAAGCGCGCTTTGCCGCGAACTTCACCAAGCTCGGCTTCCATCCGGGCTTCGGCCTGACATTCACATTGCCGCGCCTGCTTGGACCGGCGCGTGCAGCGGAGATGTTCCTGACGGCTGCGCGCTACACGCCGGAGCAGTGCGCGGGTTGGGGGCTGTTCGAACGCATTGCGACGGTCGATAGCGTGCGCGACGCAGCGCTGCGCTTTGCCGGCGAGATCGCGGAAAACGCACCGCTCGGGTTGCTGGCGACGCGCGCGACGCTGCGGCGCGGCCTTGTCGAACAGGTGCGCGCGGCAATCGACAACGAGCATGCGCAACAGTTGCTGCTGCAGCCGACCGAAGATTTCTCAGAGGGCGTGCGCGCCGTCACCGAACGCCGGCACGGCAACTTCAAGGGCAGCTGAAGTTCGCGGGTGCGGACGGCGGGCTCAGAAGTCCTTGTCCAGCCACACCGCTTCCGTCCGAAAGCCAGTCCAGAACGGCATTCCTCTACAGCTTCGAAATTGTCCTGCAGTAAGGGCAGCGCAGCGCAAGCCCGCGGGCAGTCTGCGGCGTTCTGACGGACATGATCACGTTGTCGCACTGAAAGCAGCGAATCCGCACTTCATCGTCGTCAACGCTCAGAGGTGCCCGCAGGTTCAGGTACTTCGATTGCGGGCGGCCCGGAGGAACGGGAGATGTCGTCAGAACGGTGTCGATAACGGTACTCATGAGAACCTCTCGTGGGCCAAGCGATCTCTGGGGCGACAAACATACTCTCGGCATTCCTGTGAGTCACCCGCTTTCGCGCTAGACCGAACCCAGAAGGGCCAGCACTATTTCCAGGGCGATCAGCAGAACAATAATGACTTCAAGAAGTTCAGCGCGACGGCCGGAGCTTTCGTTGAAGAGGGCGGTGTAAGTGTCTCGAATGATGTCGAGTTTTCGATCAACTGCGCGATTGACGTTCGCCACGCGAAACAGATCCAGCGCCGCGCTGTAGATTCTCGCCAGATAAACGTCTTCAGTGACTTGCAGCGCGTTGTCCACCTTTTCCTTGAGCTCGGTGACTTCGGCCACCAGGCCGTAGAGCTTTCTTGCCAGCTCGGCGAAGCGTCGCGGCGCGGCGATGAACACCATGCGCTGGTTCTGCGCGACCAGGTCGTACATGCGCGGCAGCTCTTCATCGAGGAGCTCGTCGTAGTAGCGCATTTCAAGCAGCTGCGCGTTGGCGACATCGATGACATCGGCAACGTCGGTATCGCCGCGCGGATCGTAGATGAACGCACGGTCCCAGGTGAGGACGACAAGATCGTCCTCGTAGTACGAGTACTGGTGGCGAAGCAGGTCCCGCGTTGCGCCTTCCGACAATGGCCGGGTCTCTCCGGACAGCAGCGGAATGAGCGTCGAGCCGCTCCGGAGTTCATCGACGCGAACGCTGTGCGAGAACTGGCGTACGATTCCGTACAGGTAGTCCTCCTGCACGTTCGACACTGAAGGTCGCGTAAACGCGGACGCGATGACGTCCTGGATCTTCGCCATAAGATCGGTCCAGACGGTAGTCGGCGATGACGGGCCGATTGCCCGGTCAACGTCCTCGATGGATTGCGAGAACGCCGACCAGCTGCAGTCCGAGATCGGCAGGCGAAGCGCGAGGCAGACCACGCCGAAATCATAGAATCGCGCTGTTGCGCCAAACGGCGTTGCCACGTCCCGGAAAGTCAGTTCGACAGGCTCGAGCTCAAGGAGAACCGGAGGTACGTCAAAGGCAACCGCCTTGGGTGGCGTGGAGCTGAATCCACTGCGACGGCTACGCGATCTGGTCTGGCTTGCCCAAAGCTGTTCGAGCAAGCGCAGATCGATGGCGTAGGCGACGTCGAACATGCGCTGGGCAACGATTTCACCTGCTTGAATGTGGAGACGGTCGATCATTGTCAGTGCCCGTATCCAACATACCTGTCCTTGGTGTCGGGCAGATGACATGTAACGATCACGCGCCAGTCGGTAGTCCCCACCTCGACAGCTTCTCCGACATCGGACGATCGGATTTCAGTTTCCGCACCAATCAGTCGAGATAGGACAGGCCGGTCAGCTTCGCCGAGGCGTTCCACAGCTTCTGCGCAGCACCCGGATCAATGGCGCTGCGCTTGCGGCGCGCCTTGACCACGGGTCCCTTGAAGGCCATGAATCCGCCGGGGCCGTAGTAGTCGTTGCCGGCAACGCCGGGTGCAGTTGCCGCGTACAGCGTGGGCAGTGCACCGCCGGTAGCGGTGTTGACCAGATACTTGCGGGCGATCGGCTCGACGATCGCGTCGTGAATCCGTGCGCCGAGGTTGTACTTTTTTTTCTTGATGTTGGTGTCGGCGCCGCCGGGATGAGCGGCTGCCGAAATGATGCCCGAGCCCCTGTCGGCAAGACGACGTGCCAGCTCGGTGACGAACAGCAGGTTGGCGAGCTTGCTGTTGCAGTAGCCGCCGAAAGGAGAGTACGGCATCCGTTCGTAGTTCAGGTCATCGAGAATCTTCACGTCGCCACGCCAGTGGCCGAGACTGCCGACGGTGACGACGCGTGCGCCGGCGGTTGCCAGCAGCCTGTCGATCAGCAGACCGGTCAATGTGAAATGGCCGAGGTGGTTGGTGCCCATCTGGTTCTCGTAGCCGTCGACCGTCCGGCTCAGCGGCACGCCCATGATGCCGGCGTTGTTGATCAGCAGATCCAGATGCGAATGCAGGCGCTGGTACGCCTCCGCAAAGGCGCGGACCGAAGTCTGGCTGGCGAGATCCAGCGTCATCGGCGTGACCTTGCCCTCTGGCGCGCGGCGGCGGATCTCGGCAAGCGCGCTGGTCGCCTTGTCCGGATTGCGGCAAGCCATGATGACGTCGGCACCGGCATTCGCGAGCGCGATGGTCGTTTCGAGACCAATGCCGCTATTGGCGCCGGTCACGATGGCGACGCGTCCGGCCTGCGATGGCATCTGTGCCGTCGTCCAGTTTTCAATCACGTTTGATCTCCAGTCCTGTTTTCAATGCTATGGCGCTTTTGGTTCAAGTGAAAACATCGTTGTGGAAAATCCTCAGCCGAATCATTCCTTCTCCCCGCGTGCGGGGAGAAGGAGACAAGCTGTAGCCATCTGAACCAAAAATGCGCTGACGATGCCGGCCGCGCATCGGCCGGTGTGTTCATGGGCGTGCGTGACCACCCTGCACATCGAGATCATCGTCCAGATTCGCCTGCTGCGATCACGCTGGCATTGACTGCCAGTGCTGTCTGGCTGTTCTGCACATGCAGCGGCCTCGCAGTGAGGGATATCCGGTCCGCATCCGACATATGTACGGAAACGTACAGATCGAGCGTGCATTTCGCCCTACAGTCACTCCGCAGTTGCTTCTGCTGTGCTGATCGACAGTCGCAACTGGTGAAGTGGCCGAATGGCTCGCTGACTTTGGCCCTTGGATCAAATGCGAACACGCCCGTGGCGTTGACCAGGCATCTGTTCAAGAACCTTCAGGACCCAGCGCCACAGATCGGCACCGACCCAGCGTCGCGCGCCCTCCCGTGAATTCATTCGCGGCGACTCTTCTTCTTGCGCCTGACCCGGGATGTCCATCTGAGTCAGTCCGCAAACAGTCTTCTTTACGTGCGGAGGTTCAGCATGTTTCAGAAATTGCTTGTTGTCTCGAGTGTCGTTTTCTCCGTTGCCGCGATAGGCGGAACCCTGGTCTTTACCGAAGACCCGGTTTCACCCGACGTTCTCGAAACGCGGCGTCAGGCTCAAGCCTGGACGACGCAGGCTCTGGGGTCCTACCAGCGGACAGAGAATGGCACGGTGTCTTTCCACAACGGCATCTCGACGCGTGTCGCCAGCGCGAAATCTCCGTCTGCAGAAGACCGTCAGTTGCTCGTCGCTCTCGTCTCTGGGGAGACCAAATAGTTCGAAGCTTCGGCAATGGAGCGGGCCTGTCTATGCGCGGCAACGCACCGATCGCTTGATTGCCGATGGTTAGAGTTCATCGCATATCCATCCCGGTGCTTCGCATCTCGCGAACCGCAGGATTCAGAGGTCATCATGGAAAAGGTCAGGAAGCCGCCGTCATTCAAGCCGTTCGATGCTGGCAACAACAAACTGCAGCCGCCTGGCGTTCATGGGCGCAATCCGCCGAGCTCCAAGCCAAAGCTTATGCCGGATCCGCGGGAAACCGCGCAGTCGACCGTGCAGCAGGTCACCGCCAAGGCCGATCTGACGCCTGCCGAAGAAGCCAAACTGGATAAGCCGCTGCCGCCCACTGCCAAGACCGCTCCCAGCAAGGCGGCGAAGGGTGATGACGACCTGATGAGCCTGCCGCCGCAGAAGCCATGACATCGATCCGCCAGCTTATGTTTCGGCCACAAACCGGGGTTTCGCCATGAACTCGCTGGTCCTGAGTGGTTACTTCGCGCTGTGCGTGATCCTGCTGGCACTGTGGGCAGTGACGAAGGCCAATCGGGGCCCTCCGCCTGCCAGGCTGACGCAGGTCAGATACACGGGGCGTGACTTCAGCACGTTTACGCGCGCCTGGAAGCGAAAGCTGCGTCGCACCACCGTCTGAGCGATCTCAAGGAGAAGCGGTCAGATCACTCTGTTCGCTGACGTACATACCGCGCTGCAAAGGTTTATGCTCCATCACCGGGGAAGGTCGTTCCCGCTGGTTTCAAGACGGAGCACGCATGGCCACGACCGCCACATCGACGCCCAATCCCAAGCAAAACCACCTCCTCGCGGCCTTGCCGATCGAGGTCCAGGAGCGGCTGTTGCCGCATCTGGAGCTGGTGACGATGCCCCTGGGCGACGTTCTTTATGAGTCCGGGGATACGCTGCGCCATGTGTACTTTCCGACCGATTCAATCGTGTCTTTGCTGTATGTGATGGAAAGTGGCGCGTCCGCGGAGATCTCCGTGGTCGGCAATGAAGGTCTGATCGGCGTCGCGCTTTTCATGGGTGGTGAGAGCACCCCAAGCCGTGCGATTGTGCAGAGTGCAGGGTATGCCTATCGCCTGCTGGGGCAGCGACTCAAGGACGAGTTCAGTCGTCACGGGGAGCTGCTGCTGCTGATGCTGCGCTACACACAGTCGCTGATCACGCAGATGGCGCAAACTGCGGTCTGCAATCGCCATCACTCGATTGACCAGCAACTGTGCCGCTGGCTATTGCTGTCACTTGATCGCCTGTCGAGCAACAAGCTGACGATGACCCAGGAGCTGATCGCCAACATGCTCGGCGTGCGCCGCGAAGGCGTCACCGATGCCGCGGGCAAGCTGCAGAAACTTCATGTCATCGAGTACAACCGTGGGCAGATCACGGTGCTTGATCGGCCGAAGTTGGAGGCGCTCAGCTGTGAGTGCTACGCCGTGGTCAAGCAGGAAACCGATCGCCTGCTGCCTTATGTTCCTCAACTCGGTTCCAGACCCGTGCTGGATTGAGCGATCTGCCTCCATCAGGATCTCATGCGTCGGCAGACTACCCGGCGCAGTTCATGGCGCAGCGATTTCCACCGGCCTTGCCTCCGTGCAGACATGAAGCTCGACGCGGTGCTCGTGGCCGTCATCAACCAGCGTGAAGCTCAAGCCGTCCTGCAGCACGCCGTCGAGCGTGAGCACGACCGAGGCCAGATCGCTGTCACTGGTTTGCGTCACCGCAATCGCATAGTGGGTGTCGCCGTATCGATACCGCATCGCATAGCCCCGCCAGTGTGCTGGTAGACACGGCGTGATTCGCAGTTGATCGGCTTCACGCTGCAGGCCCAGCAGCGATTCGATCATCAGCCGATACATCCAGCCCGCAGAGCCTGTGTACCAGGTCCAGCCGCCGCGTCCGGTATGCGGTGCCTGGCCATACACATCAGCGGCGAGGACGTAGGGTTCGGTCTTGTAGATCGCCACAGCGCCGGCATCGCGGGTATGGTTGACCGGGTTGATCAGCTGGGTGAGCTCCCATGCGCGCTGGCTGTCGCCGAGCCTGGCAAACGCCATTGCAGCCCACACCGCGGAGTGCGTGTATTGGCCGCCGTTTTCGCGCACGCCCGGAACGTAGCCCTTGATGTAGCCGGGATTGAGCGCGGTTCGATCGAACGGCGGGTCCAGCAGCTGCATCAATCCGGCTTCGCGTTTGATCAGATGCCGGTCCAGGGATTCCATCGCCACGCGTGACTTTTCCGCTTCGCCTGCGCCGCTGAGGACTGCCCAGCTTTGCGGTAGCGCATCGATACGGCATTCGTCATTGGTGGTTGAGCCCAGCGGGGTGCCGTCATCAAACCAGGCGCGCCGATACCAGGCGCCGTCCCAACCGTGTTTCTCCAGATTCAGGCGCAGCCTTTGCGCATGCTGTTCGCAACGTTCGGCAAAAGCGGTGTCGCCCTTCCGGCGTGCGATCGGCTCAAAGCTGCGCAGAACGTCGAACAGGAAAAATCCGAGCCAGACGCTCTCGCCTTGACCATGAATGCCGACCAGATTGAGCCCGTCGCTCCAGTCGCCGGAGCCGATCAGGGGCAGTCCGCGTTTGCCGACGCGAAGGCCATGCTCGATGGCACACCGGCCATGCTCATACAGACTGGCCGGCATGGCACTGCGCCCTGGCAAGTCGTAATAGGACTCCTCGCCGTCTTCCAGCAGTCGGCCTTCGAGAAAATGCACGCGTTCGTCGAGCACCGCCGCGTCGCCGGTGACTTCGACGTAACGCGAGATTGCCAGCGGCAGCCACAGATAGTCGTCGGAACAGCGGGTCCGCACGCCACGACCTTGCGGCGGATGCCACCAATGCTGGGCGTCGCCTTCGGGAAACTGGTGCGCGGCACACAGCAGCAGGTGTTCGCGCACTCGTTTGGGCTCGGCATGGACCAGCGCCATCACATCCTGCAGCTGATCGCGGAATCCGAAGGCGCCGCCCGATTGGGAGTAGCCACTGCGCGCCCACAGTCGACTTGCAAGGGTCTGATAGACCAGCCAGCCGTTCGCCAGCACATCAAATGCGGGATCCGGGGTCTGCACCTGCACGACGCTGAGCGTACGCTGCCAGTAGTTCTGCACGTTCACCAGCGCTTCGCGCGCGGCGCCGAGGACCCGAAACCGTGAAACCAGTGCCCGCGCTTCAGCGAGATCGCGGCCGAGGCCCAGGCGGAAGATGATCTCGCGTTCCGCACCATCTTCGAGATTGAACGGAATCTGGATGGCGCCGCAGGGATCCAGACCCGCGCCGAGCCGTCCGGACAGGTGAGAGCGGCGCAACGCGTCAGGGTTGGTCAGGGTGCCGTTGCGGCCGAGAAACTCGGCTCTGTCTCCGGTCAGTGTGCGTGACAGATCGTCAATGTCGAGGAAAGCGACCCGCCCGCTGAATTCGGTGTTATAGGAATTGCGCGCGAACAGTGCGCCGCTGATCGCATCGATCTCGGTGACGATATGCATCGCGGTTTTCGGGCGCAGATCGCCCAGCACCCATTCGACGTAGCCTGTCGCCGAGAGCTTGCGTGCACGGCCCGATCCATTACGGATGCGCAGTACCGAGAACTTCACCGACTCCTGGATGTCGACGTAGATTTTCAGTTCCGAGTGAATGCCGCCGGATGTGTGCTCGAAGACGCTGACGCCGAAACCGTGCCGTGTGACATACGGCATGGCGCCGCGCGCAGGCAACGGCGTAGGCGACCAGTAATGGCCGCTTTCTTCGTCACGCAGGTAGAGTGCTTCGCCGCTGGCGCTACCGACCTGATCGTCGTTCCATGGCGTGAGCCTGAATTCATGGGCGTTCTCACCCCAGGTATAGGCGCTGCCGGATTCGGTCACGATCGTTCCGAATTTCGGATTGGCGATCACGTTGACCCAGGGCGCCGGCGTTATCTGTGCGGCTGTGGTGGTGATGTGGTACTCGCTGCCGTCGGCACTGAATCCGCCGAGATTGTTCGCGAGTACCAGTGTGCTCGAGGGCGGAGTGACACCACTGTCCGGCTCGGCCCGGTGGCTGCGGGTGGTCCGAAGCTTCGCAACGCGGCGGTCGGCGACGCTGCGTCGATTGATCTGTTCGGTGAGCGTGCCGCGACTGCCGGAGATGACGATGCGCGCCACGGCGCGCAGCAATATGCGGTCCTCATCGGAGATCTGCTCGGAACTGCGCACGAAGATTCCGCCAGGCCGATCCATGCTGTGCGCTTCGATGCCCATTGCTACCAGGCTCATGATCTGGTCCTGCAACTGCTGGCGATAGCCAATGTGATCTTCGTTCCAGATCACCAGATCGACTGCCAGGCCTTTCAGGCGCCAGTAGGTGTGACAGCGGATCAGCTGGCGCGCCAGTTCGATGTGCGTGCTGTCGGCGATCTTGAGCAGAACGATCGGCAGATCGCCGGAGATCGCATAGGCCCACAGGCCTGATTGCCCGCGGCGGTTCTGCATCAGCACATTCGCCTCGGTGCGCATCGCCGCATTGGCATAGATCACCGAGCCGGCCAGTCGCCGGTAAAGCAGCGCATCCGCTTCGGACGCGTTGATCTGGCGCAGGGTGACGCCACTGTGCGTCCAGGCGAGATCGAACACCCGATCGGCGCGGTGTCGGTCCCGATACTTGTCGACCAGCGACAGACAGGCCTCGCGGCTGTCGGCAGCACCCCAGAGCCAATCGAGCGTCATCGACTCCTGCGGCTCCAGGCTGATCGTGCAGCGAATCGCAACACAGGGGTCGAGCACCGAGCCGTCGGTACCGGACAGAACCGCTGTCTGTGTCATCGCCAACGGCGAGGCGAGGGTGTTGCCTCTGCCGATGAAGCGCATCCGATCGGTTTCGTAGGACGGTTCTCCGATGTCGCTGCCATTGGTTGCCAGCCGATGGAACATCCAGGGCGTCGGATCATCGATGGATCGCGGACGCCGGGTGCACAGGATGGCGTGACGGTTGGCTAACACTTCGGTCTGCACAAACAGGTTTCCGAACGATGGTTGCGTCGCGTCCGCCGCCGGCGGGGCCATGACGACTTCGGCATAGCTGGTGATTTCGATACTTCTGCGAATACGAGAGCGATTGATCAGACGCAAGCGCCTCAACTCGATGTCGTCTTCCGGCGATACGACAATCTCGCAATAGCTTTCTATGCCGTTGTCATTGCGACGGAGTTCGACGCGACCTTCGGAGAACAGGGCTTCGTAGCTGTCAGCGACCTTCAGGGTTGGCTGATGACCCGCCGACCAGAACGCGCCACTGGCGGTGTCACGCAGATACAGGAAGGAACCCCAGTGATCGCGCGTGCCGTCTTCGCGCCAGCGGGTCACCGCCAGATCCTTCCAGCGGCTGCTGCCGGCGCCGGCATTGCTGACCATCACGTGATAGCGGCCGTTGCTCAGCAACTGCACTTCGGGTGTAGGGGTGAAGGCACCGATGGGTGTGCGAATGGTCGGCTCCGGCGCGTCGTACATCGCGCCACCTTCCGACAGATCCGTGTTACGG
>JALYJV010000333.1 GCA_030775105.1 Pseudomonadota bacterium
CGTCTCGCGACGCTGGAAACCACTGCGGTCGATGCCGGCGTGGCGCAGGCCCGCGCTGGGTCCGACAAGGCGCAGCGCGACCTCGATCGTGGACGCCAGCTGTTCGAGCAGGATGTCATTACCCAGGAACAGCTCGACGATCTCGGCACTGCGGCTGCAGTGGCCAAGGCCGCGCTCGATTCAGCGCAGTACAGCCGCCGCTATGCCGAAATCACCGCTCCCGCGGAGGGTCGCGTGCTGCGCCGCCTTGCCGATTCGCGCGAACTCGTGGCCGGCGGTCAACCGATCCTGCTCGTCAGCCGTGGCGCTGGCGGCCACACACTCAAGCTCGGCTTGCCCGACCGCGACTTCGTGCATGTGCGCGTCGGTGACAGCGCGACGGTGCGCTTCGACGCGTTTCCGCGCCGCGAGTTCGCCGCCCGCATCATCGAGCGCGGCGAAGCCGCCGATCCGCGCACCGGTACGTTCGCCGTGGAGCTGGCCATTGAAGCCGGCGATGTCGAACTCGCCAACGGCCTGATCGGGCGCGCCGAAATTGCCGCCAATGGCGCCAGCGACGCCAAGCTCGACTATGTGCCCCTCGCCGCGCTGGTCGAAGGTGCCGCCGACGCCACGCAGATCTTCACCTACGACGCGAAGACGCAGACCGTCAGCAGCCGCAAGGTCGCGGTCGCCTTCATCACCGACAGCAGCGCGGTGCTGCGCGAGGCGCTGCCGCCGGGCAGCCAGGTCGTCACCGACGGCGCGCCGTACCTCGACGATGGCGCAGCCGTGCGCATCGTCGAATAAGGCCGGACCCGCGCCATGCATATCGCCGAATTCTCCGTCCGCAACGTCCCCTTCATGGTGGTCGTGTTCGCGATGCTCATCGCGCTCGGCCTGATGGCGCTGCGCGACATCCCGCGCACCGAGGACCCGTACTTCCCGATCTCGGCATTCAATGTCGTGACGATCTATCCGGGCGCCGATCCGCTCGAGATCGAGCGCCAGGTCGTCGAACCGATCGAGGATGCGATCAACAAGCTCGATGACGTCAAGGAGATGATCTCCACGTCCGACGACAGCGTCGGCATCGTCCGCGTCGAGTTCTATGCCTCGATCGACACTGAGAAGAAGTACGACGAAGTCACCCGCGAACTGAACGCGATCAAGCTGCCGCCAGGCGTGGTCAGCGTCGACGTCCAGAAGATCAATCCGGGCACGGTGTTCATCGTGCAATCGGCGCTGATCTCGGAGACCGCGTCATGGAGCACGCTCGAGGACTGGGCCGACGAGATCACCGATCGCTTCGAGCGCCTGCCCGGCGTGCTCGAATCGGAAAGCTGGGCGTATCCGGATCGGGAACTGCGCGTGGAGCTGGATCTCAAGCGTCTCGCCGAACTCAACCTGCGCGCAACACAGGTGCTTGCCGCAGTGAATGCCGCGAACACCAATGTCCCCGGCGGCGCGATTGAAGTCGGCCCGCGCCGCTTCAACATCAAGACCAGCGGCAACTTCAAGTCGCCAGAACAGGTGCTGGACACGGTGATCATCGGCGACGGCGCGCGCAGCGTGCGCATCCGCGATATCGCCAGCGTGAAGTGGGCGCAGGGTGCGGAGCGCCATTTGGGTCGCTTCGACGGCAAGCGTGCCGTGTTCATCACCGCCAACCAGAAAGAAGGACAGAACATCTTCAATACCCGCGACGCGCTGTACAGCGCGCTCGACGAGGTCGAAAAGGAGTTGCCTGCAGAGATCAAGCTGGAGCGTGGCTTCGATCAATCAAAGAACGTCGAGAAGCGCCTGAATCGCCTCAGCGCCGACTTCATCATCGCCTTCGCCCTCGTCGCGATCACACTGCTGCCGCTGGGCCTGCGTGCGGCGGGGATCGTGATGGTGTCGATTCCGCTGTCGCTGTCGATCGGCCTGGCGTCGCTGTACTTCTTCGGCTTCTCGCTGAACCAGATGTCGATCGCCGGCTTCGTCGTCGCGCTGGGCTTGCTCGTCGACGACTCCATCGTCGTCACCGAGAACATCTCGCGCTTCCTGCGCAGCGGCCACAACCGCGACAAGGCGGCGATCCTGGCGACGCGTCAGATCGCGCTCGCTGTGCTCGGTTGCACCGCGACGCTGCTGTTTGCCTTCGTGCCGCTGCTGGCGCTGCCGGGCAACGCCGGCAAGTTCGTGCGCTCGCTGCCGATGGCGGTGGTGCTGACCGTCGTCGCATCGCTGTTCATCTCGATGACGATCATCCCGTTCCTCGCCTCGCGTGTACTGCCGCGCAATGAGTCACACGAGGGCAATGCCCTGCTGCAGCGCCTGATGCACGTGATCCACGTGGTCTATGCGCCGCTGCTGCGGCGTGCGCTGGCGAAGCCGAAGGCCACGCTGCTGCTGGCCAGCGGTCTGTTCGTGGCGTCGCTGGCGCTGATTCCGCAGATGGGCATGAGCCTGTTCCCGAAGGCCGACACGCCGCAGTTCCTGATCCAGATCCGCGTGCCGGACGGATCCAGCATGGCGCAGACCGATACGGTGTTGCGCAGCGTCGAAGACGTGCTCGCCAGGACCGCCGACGTGCAGCACTACCTGTCCAATCTCGGCCGCGGCAACCCGCGCATCTACTACAACGTGTTCCAGCACGAGTACGCGTCGAACTATGCGGAAGTGTTCGTGCAGCTCCACGCGTTCGAGCCGAACCGCACGCCGGCGATGCTCGATGAACTGCGTCGGCAATTCGACGATCTGCCCGGTGCGGAGATCCTGGTCAAGCAGTTCGAGAACGGCCCGCCGATGGAAGCACCGATCGCGATCCGCGTGATCGGCCCGGATCTGGTCACGCTGCGGGAGCTGTCGCTCGACGTCGAAAGGCTGATCCGTAACACGCCGGGAACACGCGACATCGTCAACCCGCAACGCCGCACGCGCATCGACCTCGATCTGAACATCGACCGCGTCAAGGCCGGCCTGCTGGGCGTGGCCCCGCTTGAAGCCGACCAGACGGTGCGCCTCGCCGTGGCCGGCCTGCCGGCCGGTGATTTCCACACATCGGACGGCGACAGCTATCCGATCGTGCTGCGCGCGCCGCTGACCGGCAACGCCACGCTGGCATCGCTGGAAGGCCTGCACGTCGGCACGCTCAGCGGCGGTCAGGTGCCGCTGGCGCAGATCACCCAGCCGGAACTGACCGAATCGCAGTCGCGCATCTACCGCCGCGACCGCGAACGCGCAGTGTCGATCACGGCCTATACCGAAACCGGGTTCAACACCGAGATGGTCACCAACGAGATCATGACGCAACTGCAGCAGATGCCATTGCCGGTGGGTTATCGCATCACCGCCGGCGGCGAAGTCGAAAGCCGCGCCGACAGCTTCGCCGGATTCGGCACCGCGATCCTCGTCGCGCTGTTCGGCATCATGGCGGTGCTGGTGCTGGAGTTCGGCAGCTTCAAGTCGACGCTGATCGTCGCAACCGTGATTCCTCTCGGCATCATGGGCGGCATCGTCATGCTGTTCATCGTCGGCTACAACTTCAGCTTCACCGCGATGCTTGGCTTCATTGCCTTGATCGGCATCGAGATCAAGAACTCGATCCTGCTCGTCGACTTCACCAACCAGCTGCGCGCGATGGGTCGCCCGCTCGACGACGCGATCGCCGAAGCCGGTGAGATCCGCTTCCTGCCGATCCTGCTGACCTCGATCACCGCGATCGGCGGCCTGATGCCGCTGGCGGTGCAGAACTCGCCACTGTATTCACCGATGGCATGGGTCATCATCGGCGGCCTGATCACCTCGACCCTGATCGGCCGACTGGTCACGCCGGTCATGTACAAGCTGCTGCCGCCGAGCAACAAACCCAATCCGTTTGACGACGATTCACCGGCGGATTTTGTTGCAACGCCATAGGAACCTGATCTCAAAGCGTAGCGAGCGAAGGCAGTTCGGGGACGCCCGGAGCGCAGGACGCGGAGTGTATGTAGAAATACATGAGCATCCGAGCACCGGATGGCCCCGAAATGCCGAGCGCAGTAGCTTTGAGGGCAGGTTCTAGGCCTTTGCTTCCATTCAACTGTGGTTCACGATGGGCGCGTCATCGGGCAAGCGGTTTCGCTACGATGGCGCCCCGGCCGCCCGGACGGCCACGACATGAACCCAGTACGGATCAGATGAGCATGAATCGACGTCAGTTGCTGCGCACCGCCGCCGCGCTTTCGCTGTACGGCCTGCCCGCCGGAGCACTGCTGCGCACAGTTACGGCGGTCGCCGCAAGCGCGCCCGGCGTTGCCTTCGACTACGCCCAGCTCAAGGGCCAGGCAAGGTCGCTGGCGGCCAAGGCCTACGTGGAGCCACGCAACGACCTGCCGCCGGCGCTCGACAATATCAGCTGGGACGATTACCAGAAGCTGCGCTTCGACCGCGGCCATGCGCTGTGGGCGGAGGACAAACGCCCGTTCCGCGTCGAGATGTTCCACCCGGGGCTGTTCTTCAAGCACCCGGTGCAGATCTTCGAAGTCGTCGATGGCGTCGCGCGCCATATCGACTACAGCCCGGCACAGTTCGACACCAGCGGTCTGAAGCTCGGCAAGCTGTCCAAGGACCTGGGCTACGCCGGCTTCCGCATCCATCATCAATCCGACTGGCAGCGTGACATTGCTGCTTTCCTCGGTGCCTCGTACTTCCGCGCCGTCGGCGCAGAGAAGCAGTACGGCCTGTCGGCGCGCGGCCTCGCGATCGATACCGGCCTGCCGCGGCCCGAGGAATTTCCGCGTTTCAGCACATTCTGGATCGAGCGCCCGGCGACCGATGCGAAGAGCATGGTCATCCATGCCCTGCTCGATTCGCCGAGTGTGGCCGGCGCCTACCGCTTCACCCTGACGCAAGGCGAAGTGCTGCTGATCGATGTCGATGCCGCGCTGTACCCGCGCCAGGAAATCGAGCGTCTCGGCATCGCGCCACTGACCAGCATGTATCAGACCGGCGAGAACGACCGCCGCTACGACTACGACTTTCGCCCGGAGATACATGACTCCGACGGCTTGGCGATGTGGAACGGCAGCGGCGAGTGGATCTGGCGGCCGCTGGTGAATCCGCGCGACGTCCGCGTCAATTCCTTCTTCGACAACAATCCGCGCGGCTTCGGCCTGATCCAGCGCGACCGCAACTTCGATCACTACCAGGACGACGGCGTGTTCTACGACCGCCGCCCGAGCCTGTGGGTCGAACCGCGCGGCAGCTGGGGCGCAGGTGCGGTGCAGCTGGTCGAGATTCCGACCGTCGACGAAACCTTCGACAACATCGTCGCGTTCTGGAATCCGCAGCAGAAGCCGAAGGCTGGCGACGAACTGCTGTTCGGCTATCGCCTGCACTGGGGCGCCGAGCCGCCAGCAAAGCCCGAGCTGGCAACCACCCGCGACAGCCGCACCGGCCTTGGCGGCGTGATCGGCCAGAAGCGCGAGTATTTCTCGTGGCGCTTCGCCGTCGACTTCGCTGGGGGCGCCCTGGCATCGCTCAAGCAGCACGCCAAGGTCGAGTCCATCGTCAGCGCCTCGCGCGGCCGCATCGAACTGGTTTCTGCCCGCCCGCTGACCGCGATCAATGGCTACCGCGCGCTGTTCGACATCGTTCCCGACGATTCGCTCGAGCCGATCGACATCCGCCTGTTCCTGCGCAGCGGCAAACAGGCCTTGAGCGAAACCTGGGTCTATCAGTGGGCCCCGCCGCCGAAGGCGGAGCGTGCGGAACAGCTGAAGCACGCGGAACGGAGCTGATTCGCGCAAGCATCTCGATACACCCGCTTCGCGGGCACTCGATGCGAACGGAGTTTTGTTGAGGACTCCTCGAAACCCCGTTCGTCTCGAGTGCCGCGTGCGCAGCACGCGGTGGATCGAGAGACCCTAACCAGGCAAGCTCACTCCGGCCGCCACGACGGCAGCAGATCCGCCACCATCGGCGTCAGCACCTCGCTGGCGATGAACTCGCAGGCAGCCTGAATATCGGTCGCGAGTACGCGATCCTCGTTAAGGAACGCCACCCGCTCGCGCAGCGACAGATGCACAGCCTGCAGCGGCTCGGAGGTCTGCAGTGGTGCATGAAAGTCCACGCCCTGCGCCGCAGCAAGCAACTCGATCGCGATGATGTAGCGCGTGTTGTGGCACATCTGCAGCAGCCGCCGCGCAGCGAAGGTCGCCATGCTGACGTGGTCTTCCTGGTTCGCCGAAGTCGGCAGGCTGTCGACGCTTGCCGGATGCGCGAGCGACTTGTTCTCCGAGGCCAGCGCCGCCGCGGTGACGTGCGCCATCATGAAGCCGGAGTGGATGCCGGCATCGCGCACCAGAAACGGCGGCAGACCGGACAGCGTCGAGTCGATCAGCAGCGCAATGCGCCGCTCGGACAGTGCACCGATCTCGGCAATCGCCAGCGCCAGCGTGTCGGCAGCCAGGGCGACTGGTTCCGCATGGAAGTTGCCGCCGGACAGGATCTCTTTGTCTTCGGCAAACACCAGCGGATTGTCGGTGACCGCATTGGCTTCGATGAGCAGTGTGCGCGCGGCGTTGCGCAGCAGATCCAGGCACGCCCCCATGACCTGCGGCTGGCAACGCAGGCTGTAGGGATCCTGCACACGCTCGTCGTTGACGCGATGCGAGGCACGGATTTCGCTGCCTTCGAGCAGGCGTCGATAACCAGCTGCGACATCGATCTGACCCGGCTGGCCGCGCAGGAACTGGATGCGTTGATCGAACGGCGCATCGGAACCGCGCGCCGCATCGACCGACATCGCACCGGACACGGTGGCAGCGGCAAACAGATCTTCGGCCTCGAACAGCGCGCGGATCGCCAGCGCCGTCGATACCTGCGTGCCGTTGAGCAGGGCCAGACCTTCCTTCGCTGCGAGCGTCAGCGGCCGGAGGCCGGCACGCTTCAGACCTTCCACCGCGGACGCGCGCACCCCATTGATGCACACCTCGCCTTCGCCGAGCAGAACCAGAGTCAGGTGCGCGAGCGGCGCGAGATCGCCCGATGCGCCGACCGAGCCCTGTGCCGGAATCACCGGCAGCACGTCGGCGTTGTACAAGGCGAGCAGCGCTTCGATAGTCGCACGCTGCGCACCGGAGGCACCGCGCGCAAGACTCGCGGCCTTCAGCGCCAGAATCAACCGCACCGTTGCGTCGTCTAGCGGCGCGCCGACACCGACGGCATGCGAGCGCACGAGGTTGTTCTGCAGGCGTTCGATCTGGTCGTCGGCAATCTGAACCTTGGCGAGCTTGCCGAACCCGGTATTGATGCCGTAGGCGGGTTCGCCCTTCGCGACAACAGCGGCAACGGTCTGCACCGAAGCCTCGACCGCCCGCCAGTGCACGGCATCGATCGACAGCTTCACATGGCCACCGGTCAGGTGGCGCAATTCGCTCAAGGTCAGCTTGCCGGGCCGCAGGTGCCACTCAGCCATGACGGTGCTCCTTTGTTGTTCTCCTCGCCGGAGTGCGCTGTGGCAATGAACGACGCCGATCCCTGCTGCACTTCCGCGTCCTATTCAATCGAGGTCACAATGCGCTGTCATGAGTACCTACCCCCTGTTTGATGCCTTTCCACGACTGGGGAGATTTCCTCAGGCCGGACTGTTGTGCACAGCAACACCGCTGCAGCCGTTGCCGGGTGCGGACGCGGTCTGGATCAAGCGGGATGACCTCAGCGCGAGCGATTACGGCGGCAACAAGATCCGCAAGCTCGACCTGCTGCTCGGCGCTGCGCTGGCGGATGGCCGAAGCGACCTGATCACCTTCGGTTATTCCGGCTCCAATTTCGTCGCTGCAACTGCCTGGCATGGCCGCAAGCTGGGCCTGGACACGCATGCCTTCCTGCTTCCGCAGGCGGACGCGCCTTATCTGGCTGACAACCTCGCGACGGCGCTGCACTGCGGCGCAGAACTTTCGGTGGGCCACAGCGAAGCCTCTGTCGCAGCACGTGCGCTGGCATGCAGCCTGCGCATCAGCGTTCGTCATGGCCGCCTGCCGCGCTGGATACCGCCGGGCGGATCGACAGCACTCGGCGCACTCGGTTTCGTCAATGCAGCGCTCGAACTGCGCACACAGATCGATGCCGGCGAGATGCCGGTGCCAAAGCAGCTCGTCGTCGCCTTCAGCAGCATGGGCACCGTCGCCGGGCTTGCGATCGGCCTCGGCCTCGCACGGTTGCCGACGAAGATCATCGCGGTCCAGGTGGTCGGTCCGGGCTTCGCGAGCGCCGCGAAGCTGCAGGCTCTGATCCAGCGCACGCTGGCGCTGCTGCGCAGGACCGAGCCTCTGGCCGTGCCGCAGAAGATCGCCGACGTCGAAATCCATGGCGAATTCTTCGGTCAGCACTACGCCGTTCCGACTTCTGCGACCAAGGGGGCAATGCAGCGCTTTGAGAGCGCCAGCGGCGCGCGCAGCGACAGCGCCTATTCTGGCAAGGCGCTTGCTGCGCTGTACGCGCTGGTCAGTACGAGCGCTCATCCGGGCCCGACCCTGTATTGGCACACGTTCAATGCCCATGGCCGACCACCAGGCGTGCCCGCACTGAATCGCGATCAGCTCGCCCGATTCCTGTCTCATTCGCCGGAATGACAAACGCCGCAGTGAGCAGTGCGCGATACTGTCGCCGCTCATGAACCTCAACACGACTTTCGATGCGCTGACGCGGATCGGTTTCAACCAGCGCCAGGTGTTGGCTCTGCAGAGCCTGGCCGAGGATGGCATGGTCGGCCGCGTGGTCGCGGTGCATCGGGATCGCTTCGAGATCGATGACGGCGAGAATCGCTTCAGCGCGATGCTCGCGCCACCACTGGCATCGAATCAGCGGGATGGCACCGACACTACCGTTGTCGGCGACTGGTGCCTGTGGAGCACTCCGTCCAGCGGCACGCCGCTGATTCTGGCGCTGGCCCCGCGAGAAACCCTGATTGCGCGCGGTCGCGACAACGGCCAGCAGCAACCGCTGGTGTCAAATGTCGACACCGCGCTGCTGGTGATGGGCCTCGACGACAACTACAACCCGAACCGTCTCGAACGCTTTCTGACCCTGGTACGCAGTGCGCGGATTTTTCCGGTGATCGTGCTCAGCAAGGCCGACCTGTGCGCTGATCTTGAAGCCAGGCTCGAAACGATCATCGCGCTCGCCGGACCGGACACGCCGGTATTCGCCGGCGATGTGCGCGATCCCCTTCTGTGCGCGCAACTCGCGCCGTGGCTGGAGACCGGCCAGACGCTGGTCCTGCTCGGCTCGTCCGGTGTCGGCAAATCCACGCTCGCCAATGCCCTGCTCGGTGATCAGAGCCAGGCGACGGGCGAAGTCAGCGAACTCGGCGCCCGCGGACGCCACACCACGGTCGCACGACGCCTGCTACGCCTCGGTGGCGGCGCCTGCCTGATCGACACGCCCGGACTGCGCGAACTGCAACTCACCGGCACCGAGCAGCTCAATGAGTCGGTGTTCCAGGAGATCGTCAAGCTCGCGGCCGGCTGTCGCTACAACGATTGCCGCCATCTCGCCGAACCCGGCTGCGCGGTACGCGAAGCGGTCGACCCGGCGCGCCTCGCCAACTTCCAGAAGATCACTGTGGAAGTCGAGCTGGCGCAGCGCACGGCCCTGCAGAAGCGCGACAAGAAGCAGCAGGACAAGGTGCAGCAGAAATCGCTGCGCAAGCTGTACAAGGATCGCGAGGGGGAGTAGAGCTCAGCGAGCTTAGCGCTGGCGTCTCGATACACCGCGCGCTCACGCGCACGGCACTCGACGCGAACGGTTGTTTGGGCCGGCGGAACAAAACTCCGTTCGTATCGAGTGCCCGGCGCAGGCGGGTGTATCGAGATACCGCAACGGACTTCGCCGCTTCAGGCTTCCTCTTCCACGCACTGCGTCTCCACACTCTCGCGAATGATCTGCGCGAGACGTTTCGCACCCAGGCCACTGGCATCCTGATGCGGCAGGATCAGGTACAGCTCGGCGAAGCGTTCGCTGCCCTCGACGATCTCCAGCGCCTTGAGCTCGCCGCGCTCAAGCTCTTCGCGAATGATGTTCTCGGCGTACCACGCAAAGCCGAGGCCCATTGTTGCGGCACGGATTGACGTGGCCTTGTTCGACACCGTCCAGCGCTGTTCGGCGCCGAGCCAGTTGTTGCCTTCGCGCGTGCGCTGCGTACCGGAGTCGCGGATCACGAGATGGCGGTGCTTGCGCAGATCGTCGTAGCTGACCGACCGTTGGAGCTGATGTAGCGGATGCGCCGGCGCCGCGGCGCAGACGAAGCGCACGCGGGTCAGCCGCGAACCACTGAAGCCGGTCGGGATGCGTGAGGCAATCGCCAGATCGGCGCGGCCTTCGAGCACGGCCTCGTCGGTGCCGCCGAGCACCGTTTCATAGAGTTCGATGCGCGTCTCCGGCCGCTCCGAGGCAAAACGATCGAGACACTGAAGCAGCAACCAGGTCGGGAAGATCGTCTCGACCGCAAGGCTCAGCTCCGGCTCCCAGCCCTGCGACAGATTCACCGCAGCGCGTTCGAGACGCGTGGCTTCATCGAGCAAGGCCAGACCGCGGCGGTACAGCACCTGCCCGGCCTCGGTCAGTACCGCCTTGCGACCCTGGATCTCGAAAGCCTGTACGCCGAGCAGCGACTGCAGCTTCTGCACCGCATACGTCACGGTCGATTGCGACTTGTGCAACGCAGCGGCCGCCTGCGCATATCCGCCGGCATCGACGACGGCAATCAGTGCGCGCCACTGCTCCAGACTGATCTTGGGTCCACTCATTATCTAATTAATAGATTGTTTTGGCCGAATTATTGCGCTTTTTTATCTAATTCAACAATCGTTTAATGGCACCACGCCAAAGCAACGGCACCCAACCCGATGGAGCAAGCGCCATGAGTACTCAAGTTCCTAGCCTTCTGCAGATCAACTCCAGCCTCTATGCCGCGAACGGCCAGTCCTCGCAGCTCGCCCAGCAGCTCGTCGCCGCCTGGCAGGCCAAGAACCCGAATGGCGTCGTCGTCGTCCGCGATCTTGCAGCCGATCCGCTGCCGCACCTGACCGCCGAACGCTTCCAGGCGTTCCTGACGAAGCCGGAAGAACGCACGACCGAACAGCACGCGGTTGCCGCCCAAAGCGATGCGCTGATCGATGAGCTCAAGAACGCCGACACCGTTGTCCTTGGCCTGCCGATGTACAACTTCGGCATTCCGTCGACGCTGAAGGCCTGGTTCGACCACATCGCCCGCGCCGGCGTCAGCTTCCGCTACACCAGCACCGGCCCCGAAGGCCTGGTCGGCGACCGCAAGGTCTATGTCGTCGCGACCCGCGGCGGCCGCTACCAGGGCACGGCGCTCGACACCCAGACTGGCCATGTCAGCACCTTCCTCGCGTTTCTCGGCATCAAGGACCTCGAGTTCGTCTATGCCGAAGGTCTGGCCAGCGGCGAAGATTCCCGTCGCGCCGCGCTGGATACCGTGCACAGCGTCATCGACCGCATCGCCGCCTGAACGCGGCTTCATACACCAAAGGAGACACCGTCATGAACAACACACTTGAAACCCTGAAGCCCTGGACGATGCTCGCCGGCCGCCTGCTGATCGCGCTGATCTTCGTCGGCGCCGGCTGGTCGAAGATCGGCGGCTATGAAGGCACCCAGCAGTACATGGAATCCGTCGGCGTGCCCGGCGCGCTGCTGCCGCTGGTGATCTTCGTCGAACTCGGCGGGGGTCTGGCCATCGTGCTCGGCCTGCTGACCCGACTCGCCGCATTCGGTCTCGCGGTGTTCAGCATCGCTTCGGCCGTGCTGTTCCATGGTGGCGCCGATCAGATGCAGCAGATCCTTTTCATGAAGAACCTGGCGATGGCCGGCGGCTTCCTGTTCCTCGTGGCCCACGGCGCCGGTGCAATCAGCCTCGACACCAAGCTGTTCAAGAAGTGAAGTAAAGCTCTACCACCCTGCGCGCCGCGAGGCCCGCAGTAACCGGAGACACCCCATGACTACCCGCAAGCTCAACCAGATCATCCCGGGACTCGAAACCTCGGACGGCGCCGGCGTGAAGCTGCGCCGCAGCGTCGGCTCCATGCCCGGACTGCGTCTCGATCCATTCCTGATGCTCGACGAGTTCGGCACCGAGAATCCGGACGACTACATCGCCGGCTTCCCGCCGCATCCGCATCGCGGCTTTGAAACCGTGACCTACATGATCGACGGCCACATGCGTCACGAAGATCATCTCGGTAACGTCGGCGAACTCAAGAGCGGCGGCGTGCAGTGGATGACTGCCGGTCGCGGCGTCATCCACTCGGAGATGCCGCAGCAGGAAAGCGGACGCATGCGCGGCTTCCAGCTGTGGATCAACCTGCCGGCGAAGGAAAAGATGAAGCCGGCCGGCTATCGCGACATTCCAGCCGCACAGATTCCGCAGGCGACGCTCGCCGACGGCAGCACGATCAAGGTCATTGCCGGTTATCCGCTGATCGAGGGCCGCACAGTCAGCGGACCGATCAATCCGCAGGCCGGCACGATGGCGACCGATCCGCTGTATATCGACGTGCGCCTGCCCGCCGGCGCACAGCAGACCCTGCCGGTACCCGATGGGCACACCGCGCTGATCTACGTCTACGAAGGCGATCTGGAAGTCGGCGGTGACGGCACGGCACGCGCGCTGAACACCTATGCCGCCGGCGTGCTCGCCGACGGCGATGAGGTCCAGGTGCGTGCACCGAAGGCCGACACGCGGTTTATCCTGATCGCCGGCAAGGCGCTGCACGAGCCGGTGGTGCAGTACGGTCCGTTCGTGATGAACACGCGCGAAGAGATCGAGCAGGCGATCGATGACTACCGCCGAGGCAAGTTGGCGGCATAGCTTCTCCCCCTCTCCCACGAGGGGCGAGGGGAAAAGATCGCTTTTGCTGGTCTTCCCACTCCCCTCGCGGGAGAGGGATTGAGGGAGAGGGGGCGTCGGCTATGCCGACGTGTTTTGCACTTCAGCCTTTACGGAGACAGTAATGAGCACCACCGACACCGCGACAAATCCGAATCGCGCACAGGCCTGCACGAAGCCCTCGCTGCAGCGCATCCCGGCGCGCGAATCGGTGCTCGGCGAAGGCATGCGCATCCGCCGCGCGTTGCCGGCGCAGGTGCGCAAGACCATCGGCGCCTGGGTATTCCTCGATCATTTCGGTCCGCTCGACATCAGCCATGGCGACGGCATGCGCGTCGGTCCGCATCCGCATACCGGGCTGCAGACCTTCACCTGGCCGATCTCGGGCGAGATACTGCATCGCGACAGCCTCGGCTACGAACAGCTGATCCGCCCAGGCCAGATCAACCTGATGACGGCCGGCCGCGGCATCTCGCATTCGGAAGAATCGCCGACCGAGCGCTCGCCAATCATCCATGGTGCGCAACTGTGGATCGCGCTGCCGGACAGCCATCGCGATATCGAGCCGGCGTTCGAGCACTATCCGGTCGTGCCGGCGCTGGATCGCGACGGCTTTCACATCACCGTGCTGTGCGGCGAGTTCAGCGGCCTGAGCTCGCCGGTAAAGGTCTACTCACCGATGATCGGCCTCGAACTGCTCAGCGGCGCTGCGGCGGACTTCGCGATTCCGCTACGCCGAGAATTCGAACATGGCGTGCTCGTTCTGGAAGGCGAAGTCACGTTCTGCGAACAGACCGTTGGTCCCGGCGAACTGCTCTATCTGCCGACCGGCGCCGATGTCGCGCAGCTCAGCAGCGCCGGCGCATCGCGCACGCTGCTGATCGGCGGCACGCCGTACACCGACGATCTGCTGATCTGGTGGAATTTCATCGGCCGCAACAAGGCCGACATCGAACGCTACAGCGACGACTGGAATGCCGGTCGCGGCTTCGGTGAAGTCAAAGGTTATCCCGGAGCGCGTCTGACTGCGCCACCGGTACCGTGGGCACGCAAAACTGAAGGCGCCACATGAGAGAGATTGCCAGGGTAGACGTGCACGGCGGCGGCGCGCCGTATCGGCAGGACATCCAGGCCGGACGCCATTCGCTGACGGCCGACGAGCCGGCGACCGCCGGCGGCGCCGATGCCGGGCCCGCGCCGTATCAGCTGCTGCTCGCCAGCCTCGGCGCCTGCACCAGCATGACGCTGTATATGTACGCCGAACGCAAGCAGTGGAACATCGGCAAGCTGCATGTCGCGCTGCAGCTGAACAAGGACTCCGCAGGCATTGCATCGATCCAGCGCCAGATCAGCAGCGACGTCACGCTGGAAGATGCACAGTGGCAGCGCCTGCTGGAGATTGCCGAGAAGACGCCGGTGACGCTAACGATCAAGGCCGGGGCAAGCGTCACGACGCGGCGGGGTTGAGTTGTGGGATGTCTACTGAGCAAAGCTGAATCGGGAGGTTCTGTGCGGGTCTCTCGATACACCGCGCTTGTGCACGGCACTCGAGACGAACGGAATGTGTTTTTGGCTCGGGGATAAACAAAACCCCGTTCGTCTCGAGTGCCGCGCGTCAGCGCGGTGTATCAAGAGACCGCAATTGCAGCTTCCGCGTCAGATCGCCAGTCTCCAGACCATCGCCAGCACCGCCCCCAGGGTGAGTACGGTACGCAGTCTAAAGTACCCGTCAATCGTTCCGAGCGTGCGTTCACGCCACAGGTCGGCGGCGAGCAGCAGCAGGAAAACTGCGATCAGGCCGAACAGGGACGCATCGAAG
>JALYJV010000334.1 GCA_030775105.1 Pseudomonadota bacterium
CACCCACGCTTCGCGTGTGTTGCTGAGTCGCGCAACCGGCGACAAAGATGGCACTGCTGGCAAGCAGCGCTGCGGATAAGGTCATTTTCATGTTCATGTCAATTTCCCGGGAACAACGTTCATGCGACTTTGCATGAGGCAGCGTGGCGTCAATTGGCTCCGTGGTCTGTACGGCACCGCACGTCTGAAGTTCAGTCCAGAGCAAGGAAGCGTCGTTTACAACTTCGCCATCAGCAGCATCAGCAGCGCAACGCCGACGCCCCAGGCGCCGTTCAGTACCAACGCACCGCCAACGATCTTCGGACTCCAGCCTCCGGCCATCGGCAGACCCTTGAGGGGAAAGACGATGAACAGCGCAACGAATGTCGGCCCCAAAGCGCCAAGAACAATCGCGAGTGTCCAGTAATGCGGTTCTGGAACGCCACCGATGGCGAGCCACAGTGCGATGCCCCATACGCCGCCCCAGAACGCGAGGGAGATCACGGTCGGAATGTGGAACGGCACCGTTGGTGTCATATCGAACGGCGATTTCGGCGACAGGTCTGCTGCATACAACGCCGCCAGAACGCCCTGATGGAATATCAAAGTTGAGATGAACCCGGCGATGAACGCCTTGACCAGCTCGATGTCGATCTCCATCTGCGCGGCTCCCGGCGGGTTCTCCCGACATGCTCAAGCTGGATATTCACCGTACTCCAGCGTCGGCGGAATCTATGTGCGCAGGCGTACAGAGCAAGCGTCGAGCCGGGCGTATATCTGCAGAATGCCTCTCAGCCGTCGTGCGATATGCCCACTCACTCTCGCGTTCGCACTGCTTGCGCAAGGGCCTGCCAGTGCGCAGGAAGATCCGAAGCTGGACTCCAAGGCGCAACAGGTGGCGCCCACCGCCTTCGCCGATGAAAAGCCGAAACCGGTTCTGAACTGGGGCGCCGGAGACGGCAAGAGCTATCTCGTTCCGATGGCGGACATTGTCATGTTCGATGTCCTGCTGAACCTGTTCAATCGGCAGTTCTCCGGTATCGACGACTACGACGCCGATTTTTCGTCGTTGAAGGACAACCTGACCGGTAAATGGGTGTACGACAGCGATCCATTCGACATCAACCAGTTCGGACATCCGTACCAGGGCTCGTTGTATCACGGCTTCGCGCGATCCGCGGGTCTCGGCTACTGGGAAGCATCGGCCTACACGATCCTCGGCAGTGCGGCCTGGGAGGTCGCTGGCGAGATCACGTCGCCGTCGATCAACGACCAGCTCACGACCGGATTCGGCGGCAGCTTCCTCGGTGAACCGCTGTTCCGCATCGCGAGCCTGCTGCTGGAGAGTGGCGACGGCAGCAGCCGTCCCGGATTCTGGCGCGAAATCGGCGCGGCGCTGATCTCGCCGGCAACAGGTTTCAACCGCGTGGCTTTCGGCGAACGCTTCGACGGCGTGTTCCGCAGTCACAATCCGGCGGTCTATACACGCATCGGCGTTGGCCTCAACGTCGATGCCGATGTCGATTCGAACGTGAATCTCAACATCGATCCCGAAGGCCAGTCGATCCCGCAAAGCTATGACACCGGAGAGACCATCGGTGATTTCACGATCGGTTATGGCCTACCGGGCAAGCCCGGATATAGCTACGAGCGACCATTCGACTATTTTCACTTCCAGTTCACCGCCGCCAGCAGCAACATTCTCGAGAACGTCATCGTCCGCGGCCTGCTTTACGGCAAGGACTACGCAGTGGGTGACAACTACCGGGGAATCTGGGGCCTCTACGGCACCTACGATTACATCGCGCCGCAGATCTTCCGCATCTCGACCACGGCGGCTGCGCTCGGCACCACCGGGCAATGGTGGCTTTCCAGAGACGTGGCGTTGCAGGGCACGGCGCTTGCTGGGGTCGGTTATGGCTCGGCCGGCACGATCCGTGGCGTAGGCGAGCGTGACTATCACAATGGAATAACCCCGCAGGCGATGCTCGCGATGAGATTGATCTTCAGCGATCGCACCTCGATCGATCTGACTGCGCGCAACTACTACGTCAGCGATCTCGCTTCCGATGAAGAAGGTGGCAAGGAGAACATTTTCAGAGGTGACATCACGCTGACCGTGCGTGTCTACAACCTGCACGGCATCACGCTGACATACACGGGATCGCGCCGTGACTCCAGCTACGCCGACATGCGCGACACCCGGCAGGAGGTTGGCGCAGTCAGCATCGGTTACGCCTACCTGGGACAGACTCGATCCGGCGCTGTCGATTGGCGGCCCAAGAGCGCCGGCGGGCCGTAAGCCACAACTCCGCTTGCCGTCCGTTACCCATTTCGTTTTCGTTTTCCGCAGGAGTTGTCCGATGCCCATATTCACTGCTCCAACCGCGATATCAGCCACGTTTGGTGCTTTGATGCTTCTTCATTGCAGCGGCGCCGCCGCCATGGAAGAGGAACTGCCGGCCGATATCGCCACCGCACTGCTGCCATTGACGACCTACGCGATCATCTATTTCAAGGACGACGGTGAAGGCGAGGGCCAGTTTCTGCGCAGTACCGGCATCAGCCTGCTGGTGAACTCCACGCTCAGATACGCCCTGAAGGAAACCGATTGGTCAACGCGCCCCAACGGCAGTCCTTATGGATTTCCTTCCGGGCACACCGCCTTCGTGACCTCGAGTGCTGCGTTCCTGCAGGACCGCTATGGATGGAAGTACGGTCTTCCCGCCTATGCTGTGGCTGGCTACGTCGCCTACGTTCGCGTCGATACCGATCACCATCGCTGGCGCGACGTCATCGCCGGCGCGGCGCTGTCGTTCGGCATCTCCAAACTGTTCGTGACGCCGGATGGCGCCAGCCATGTCGCGCCGGTTGTCGGTCCCGACTATCTCGGCATGCGCTGGGAGCGTTCGTTCTAGCGAACCGCACCAGAGTAAGAACTATGAAGAGCTGTCTGGTGAATCCGCAGAGAAATGCTCGCGATTCAGGGTATCCATGACCATCTTGTAAAGTGCCGCGTAGCGCTCCTCACAGCGCAGCAGCACTTTCTTCAACTCCGGATTCGGCTCTTCGGCGGCCATCACCTGGCACAGATGACCTTCATGGTTGAGTGCATTGGACGTCGCGATGAGCATGGTGCGCTCGTACTCGAGCCGACTGGCGCCAGCAAGCGGTGCGAAGTGGAGCGCACGGTCCCTGGCGATGGCGAAGCGCTTTCGTGTTTCCATTTCCGGCAACGGCTCGAGATCGATGCGCACGCCGGGATAGTCCCTGGCGATGCGCTCCAGTTCCGCCTTGAGTTCGTCGCCGTACTCGCTGAGCTGCTTGATAACGTCCTCGAAAGCCTGCGACTCGACCTTGACGAAAAGAACGAGGTTCGCCATGCCAAGGCTGGACGCGTCCTTGTAGAGCATGCTGTATCCCTGACTCAGGATCAGCCGCTGTTCGCTCAAGTCGGATGCGGCATCTTTGCCGGGCTCGCGCCTGTCGCACCCGGTGGCAACGATGGCCAGCAGCGCCAGTGAAAGAACGAGTCGTTTCGAGGGTCGCATGGGCCCAGCGTACGCTGTACGCGAGGTCTGATCCAATCGACGGCTCATGATCGTTGCTCCAGGATAAATTACAGCCAGTAAGCGCCGATGCGCGCCAGACGTTCCTTGATGCGCAGCAGAAGAGACCGCTTTCGCCAGTTCTTGAGCACGATTTCATCCGACTCCTTGATGTCGGCAATGAAAACCGCTTCGACCTGCGTCGCAAAGCCGCGCCCCAGGACCACTGCGTTGATCTCATCGTTGTGCAGGAAGCTGCGCCAGTCAAGATTGGTCGATCCTATCGTCGACCAGACACCGTCGATGCACACGACCTTTGCGTGCATGATTGCGCCGCGCCGCTCGTAGATCCTGACACCGCTGCGCAACAGCTGCGAGTAGTACGATCGGCCGAGATGAAAGATCTGCCCGGAGTCGGTTCTGCTCGGCAGGATCAGTTTGACGTCAACCCCACGACGCTCGGCATCCTTCAATGCATCGAGCAGCTGCGGATCAGGCGCGAAGTACGCGATGGTCAGCAGCACCTCCTTCTCGGCATGCGCGATCGCCGACATCAGCGTCAGATAGATCAGGCTTTCCGGATCGTCCGGCGTACTGCCGATGGCGCGTACGATCTCATCGCCCTGCGCCGTGATCCCGGGGAAGTAGTTTCTCGAGGTGAGCGGCGCGCCTTTCTGCTTGTTCCAAGTGTCGATGAACAACTTCTGGAACTCGGAGATCACAGGCCCCTCGATCTGGATGTGCGTGTCGCGCCAGCCGCCGGAACCTGCCTCGGATTCACCCTTGGATGCAGACCGTCTCGACGGTGCGCTGGAGTAGGTGCTGCTGATATTGATGCCGCCGACGAATGCGATTCTGCCGTCGACCACCAGCAGCTTGCGATGGTCGCGGTTATTGATCAGCCAGGTCTTGGCGTTGTCGGCCAGCGGATTGACCGGGTTGAACTCTACGACCTTGACCCCCGCTTCGCGAAGCCGGTCGAAGAATGACTGAGGCGTGGTCAGACTGCCGACGCTGTCGTAGATCAGGTTGACCTGCACACCGGCGGCTTGGCGCGCGATCAGCCGTTCGGAAAACCGTGCACCGATCTCATCGTCTTCGAAGATGTAGGTTTCAAGATTGATGTGGTCTTTCGCCGCATCGATGGCCGCGAACATGGCCGCATAGGTCGCCGGTCCGTTCTGCAGCAGCGTCAGCTTGTTGCCGAGTACGAGCGGACTGCCAGCGTTGAGTTCCTGCTCGTAAGCCAGATGCCGGTCGAGCAGATCGGAAGCGCCACTGCTGCCTTCGATTCTCGAGAGAATGGCGGCGCCCCTGTCTTGAGAGACCAGACCCTTTGCACCTTCAAAGTCCACCTGCTCCATCGGGGGTGACCGATCGCCTGTATCCGGCAGAGTCGCACATGCCGACAGGGCAAAAACACAGACTGCTAAATCGACGACCCGCCACGCTGAACGGCTGCCACCGTCGAGCGGCCGTTGCCTGCGGCGTTCGAATTCCGTCTTCATCCTGAAGGTCTCCATCGCAGGCGGGACGGACAAGCCGGCACCTGATGATTGCGTCCACACGATGTAGCCAGGAACGTTCCCAAAGCGCCGCGTTTCAGGCTGCGCTTCGGGCGTTCTTCTTGTTGCCGCGTCAGTTCACCAGCGCTTTGGACTGAACGCTCTTGACGCCGCGAATGTTCTTCGCGAGTTCGACCGCTAGGTCACGCTCAGCGCCGCTGTCGACCTTGCCGCTCAGCGTCACGACGCCGCCGTTGGTGCTGACCACGATGTCGGAACCATCAATGTTGCTGGAATACAGATAGGTCGATTTGACCTTCGTCGTGATCCAGCTGTCAGCGACATCCTTGCCGGCTTCCTGCGTGGCGCTCTTCGCCGTTGCAGCTTTGCCTGGCTTGGCAGGAGCCTTGACGACCAGCTGATTGATCACCGAGCCGACACCGCGGGTATTTGCCGCCAGTCGCCCGGCAAGCTCCTTGGCCGCCGCGCTATCGGCGGTGCCCTTCAATGTCACCTGCGCATCGCGAGTGTCGACGTCCGTAGCGAAGCCTTCAGTGCTCTGGCTCCACAGCAGTTTCGACTTGACGGCCGCGGTCGTCGTGGCATCGTCAATCGCCTGGCCGTAGCTGCGCTCTGAGGCGGGAGCCGGTGCTGTGTAGTCGGCCTGTACGACAATCTGGTTGTCCACCGATTTGACACCGCTGACGCCCATGGCAATCTGCTTCGCCAGATCCTTGCTGACATCTTCGTCGACAGTTCCGGTCAGCGTCGCCTTGCCGTCGTCGACCGAAACCTTCAGATCATTGGCACGCAGATGAGGGCTGAGCGCGTATGTCGTCCAGATCTGGCTCTCCTGGCGTGCTTCGGTCAGGTCCTGGGTCGCAGTATCGGCCGCAGACGTGGTGCTGATCGCGATCAGCGACAGCGCGAAGCCGGCGGTGAGAAGGGTGCTACGGAAGTTTGTTTGCATTGCATGACTCCACGACTTGAGTGTTCTGGGTTTCCAGGCCGATGACGATTCGATATCGAATCCGGCTGCAAGATGACACGGCGCCTGCATCTGTCGCATTGCGAACCGACAAAGCCACCGGGCCCTCTCTGGATTGGGCTCGTCAAGTACGCTTTTTGAGCTGCTCTCCGCTGCGTCTTGCATGCGACGATCAGGCATCACTTGACCCATGAACGGTAGCAACGCCCTCTAGTGAGGTCGGTGCGCTGCCGCACTGAGCGTGCAAAGTGCATATGCGACCAAACTGCATTCGACTAAACTTCCTTAATGTTCCGTGAACTCCTCCGCATGGGCGATCCCCGCCTGCTGCAGATCTCCGCCCCTGTCGAGCACTTCAGCACGCCGGAGCTGCTGGCCCTGCTCGATGACCTGCGCGAAACGATGGCTGATGCCAATGGCGCCGGCCTCGCCGCCCCGCAGATTGGCGTGCTGCTGCGCGTCGTGATCTTCGGTGTGACGAAAAATCCGCGCTATCCGGATGCCGAAGAAGTGCCGTTCACCGTGCTGTGCAATCCGGTGCTGACACCGCTGACCGACGAGACCGAGGATGGCTGGGAGGGCTGCCTGAGCATACCCGGCATGCGCGGCCTGGTGCCGCGGATAACGCGGTTGCGCTATACAGGCTTCGATGAGCATGGCCAGCCGATAGATCGCATCGCAGACGGTTTTCATGCGCGTGTCGTCCAGCATGAATGCGATCACCTCGACGGCATTCTCTATCCGACGCGGATCCGCGACCTGCGTCAGTTTGGTTTTACTGACGTCCTGTTTCCGGGTCAGGCGGTCGTCGACGATTGATCGCCATAGACCGCGAAGCTTTGCGCCGGTCTCCCGATACACCGCGCTTGCGCGCGGCACTCGAGGCGAACGGGTTTCTTTTTGTGACAACACCACAAAACTCCGTTCGCATCGAGTGCCTGCGAAACAGGTCTATCGAGATGCCTGCGCGACGCTAGCGGAAAACGCTCACGCTGTCGCCCAGTCCAGCACATGCATCCGGTGCTTGCCGCTCAGGCCTTTCAGCTCAGTCACACGCTGCCCGCTGAACCTGAAATCCGCATCGGCCGGCAAAGCCTCGCGCATCGCATCCGATACCAGCACCTCACCGCCTGCGGCCTGCGCCGCGATGCGCGCAGCGAGGATCACGGTGATGCCGAAGAAGCGGTCGCCTTCCTTGATCGGCGTGCCGCAGTGCAGGCCGATACGCACGCGGACCGGCGTCTCCGGATGACGCCGGCTGTATTCCGCACACTGCGCCTGAATCGCCGCTGCGCACTGCAGCGCCCGCGCCGGTTCCGGGAATGCAAGCAGGAAACCGTCACCCTGCAGTTCGACTTCCTGACCGCCGTGCGCACGCACCGCGCGGCGGACGATGTGGTTGTGCGCCTTGATGACCTGATGCGCAGCGTGGTCGCCGAGGCGCTGGGTCATCGCGGTAAATCCTTCCATGTCGCTGAAGGCGATCGTCACCGTACCGTCTGCAGCGGTCGACGCGCTGAAGTCCGGCCTGCGAAGTTCGACGGCGGCGATCACCGCATCGAGCGAGCTGCGCACGACGCGCTTGGCGACGCCTTCCGCTTCGGTCTTCAGCGTCATCGCCAGATCGGTCGCGCGGCGGATGCCGAGCGCACCCGCGGCATTGACGAGGCCGCCGATCAGCTCCGTGACACTTTGCTCTTCGAGGGCCGGCGGCTCAGGGACTTCGGGCAGCGCAGGCATCAACCATTGCACCAGCAGATCCGCGGCGAGCACAAGGCTCAGGCCCAGCGTGAGCCGCGCCGCGACGATCACGCCGACGCCGATCCACTGCGCGGCACTCGTCTGCCCCTGCAGCAGCGCGCTGAAGATCTGCACCAGCGGCTCGATGGCGCCAGCTGCAATCAGCAGGCCAGTTGCAACCAGCAGCCAGCGAGCGAAAGTTGCCGGCAACAGCTTGTACGGCTCATGCCCCGATTGCCGCGCAAGCCAGCCGCCGATAGGTTTGGCGAGAAACCATAGGACGCCGGATGCGACGACGTACAGGGCGGCGTCCGCGAACGCCAGCATCGCGACCTGCGCCAGTGCATGGACCGCAAACAGGATCGCGAGCAGGCGGCAGCCGAGTGCTGCGACGGCCTGCAGGTCGATCGACGTCCTGGTCCTCACGCCTGCACGACCGCGCGGCCGTCTGTATCGGCGACGACAATGCTGCGATAGCGGCATTTGCCGACGCCCCGCTGGAACGCGGTGTTGGCAATCAGCCACACCGCGACGATCTCCTGCGGCAGTTCACCGCCGATCGCGCGCCGGTAGTCGGCGACCAGATCGCGTTTCTCGTTGAGCCACTGACCGAGCTCCTGCGTACCGCTGCGCACGACCCAGTGCGTCTCGCGCTGATCCCACCACGGCAGCGGGCACTGGAAGATCGTGTCGACCGGCAGCGCTGCACTCCACATCCATGTCAGATCAAGACCGTTGTCGAACTCGACCGCGATCGACAGGTAGTCGTGCGTCGGCTGGATGTGCTCGGCAAGTTCCGATGGCAATTGTTCGACGCACCAGGCCCACGACAGCGTTGATGCGGAAGTCAGTGCACGACGCACCGGGAACTTGATGATGCCGACGTCGGCGTGCGTATCGCAGCACAGCGCGCGGCCATCGCTGTCCGGCCTGTAGATCTCGCCATCGCCGAGACGCCAGAGATAGTCCCAGCCAGCCGGCGGGCGCGTCGCCTGTTGCATGCGTTGCAGCACTGGCTCGAACAAGGCCGCGTCATGTTTGGAAGCGGCCTGCAATGCCGCCTGCGCGTCGTCGCGCCAGCGGATCACGGCAACGACGAACTCTCCCGTGAGTGCCTCGCGCACGATCGCGGGATCGAACTCGCCATTGCGATCAGCAAATTCTCCGGACGGCTTACAGGTGAGTTGCAAGGCACCACCCGCGCCGGTATCGATGGTGCAGCCCTCGCCGATCAGCTTGGTAACCGGCGCATTGCCGATGCGATACCACAAGCCGACCTGCGGACCGAAGCCGACGTCGAGGCCGCGCGAGACATAGACGCGTCCATGCGCCAGCACCGTGACGCGCTCGTTGGCGCTGAAGATCACGCCCGCCGGCTTCCAGCCCGGTTCGCCGCCCGGCAGTGTCACCCAGTCGCAACGCTGGACCTGGGCGGACAACGTACCAAGCACGGCATCGACGCGCCGACGGAATGCGGCGGTATCCGGCACATCGACCTCGCCTCTGATTCGGCGCTTCAGGCGCGAGGCTATGAACCGCAGGGTCGTCGGCAATGCGGAAGGAGCGTTACGGGTGGGCATAAGCGGACAGCACCGGGTTGGTTTGGATCAACCGTACACGGTCGTGGGCTGCGGCGAAACGCCCCTCATGGGTAGCTCCAGAGCGCACTGCTTTGGTGCCCTTTGGCCCGGATGAAATCCGGGTCCGTCATTGCGTTCGCGTGGCTGTCCCTGGGTTGCACCCGGGCTACAAGCTAGAACAGCCGCGGCAAAAAACGCGGCGTGCGTCGCTGGTATTCCGGGTAGTCCGGATACTTGTGGTTCTGCACCTTTTCGCCGAGCTTGGAGCTGCCCTGGAAGATCAGCATCAGCATGATGCAACCGGCGACGGTCCAGTTGAGACGACCGGTCGCGGCGACGCTGAACAGGAAGAACACGATCCACAGCGATTGTTCGGCAAAGTAGTTTGGATGGCGCGAGCACGACCACAGGCCGCTGGTGATGAATCCGCGCGCATGGTCACCATCGAGCCGCTCTCCGGCCTTGAGCCGCCGCTTCTTCCCGTTCTGGAATTTCTGCTGCTGCTCGTCGGCAATCGTCTCGAAGATTACAAAGCCGAGATACGCGGCGGCGAGCAGCCAGTCGAAGATGCCGAGCGGACGCGGCGCGTCGGCGGCGAGCACGATCGGCAGCGCCAGCGCCATCAGCAGGATGTTCTGGTAGATGCAGATGAAGCCGAGGTGGAACGCCGTCCAGACCAGGCGGTGCTCCATGAACGGCATCTGCCGCACATGCGCCCAGCGGTAGTCCTCGTTGCCGCTCCAGAACTTCCAGCTGTAACCACCGTGACGTGCGAAATTGAAGGTCAGGCGGAGGCCCCAGACCGTCGCGACTGCAGACATCAGTACCATGCGCGGCTCATAGCCGGCCTTGACTGTCAGCAGCCATGCATAGATCGGCGGCAGCAGGCTCCACAACTTGTCGACCTGCGAGATGTTGCCGGACAGTTCGCCGAGCACGAAACACAGCAGCGAGAAGCCGAGCATCACGACGACGGCGTCGTGGACCAGGGTGTGCTGCAGCGGCGTCAGTGGCTGGTCATAGAACCAGACCGCAAACGGCAGCAAGGCCAGCGCGCAGACCAGCACCGCAGTCATGCGCCCCAGCGAGACGACCATCAGGCGGCAACCTTGACCGCATTGCCGGCCGGCGCCATGTCCAGCGCCGCGACATAGGCAAAGGTCATCGCCGGACCGAGCGTCGAACCGGCGCCAGCGTAGGTCGGGCCCATGACCGCAGCCGACGTATTGCCAACCGCGTAGAGGCCGTCGATGACGCTGCCGTCTTCGCGCAGCACGCGCGCCTGTGGATCGGTGTCGAGACCACCCTTGGTGCCGATCTCACCCGGATACATCGGCACGGCGTAGAACGGCGCCTTGACGATCGGGCCGAGGCAGGTGTTCGGCTTGACGCTCGGATCGCTGTAGTAACGATCGATGGCGGTTTCGCCCTTGTGGAACTCGGTATCGACGCCGGTCTTCGCGAACTCATTCATCTTGACGATGGTCTTCGCGAGGTTGGTGCCATCGACGCCGATCTTCGCGGCAAGCGCGTCGACGGAATCGGCCTTGTAGTAGACCTTGTCGAGCCAGTCCTTCGGCAGCGCCGAGTCGGGCTGCATCTGCGAGGGCAGGAACAGGCCGGCCGGATACTTCTTGCGGAACACGCCGTCAAAGAT